>MIDO01000122.1:2235-4450 GCA_001831055.1 Verrucomicrobia bacterium GWC2_42_7
CGGGTGGTAGGATCTTCCGGAACGTCGAAGGAAAACAAATTTGAAAAGACATACCCGACAGTTGTAGGTTATGCGAGGGACGCAATAGTGGATGGCGTTCTGCCTTCGCAAGATAAAATATTTTTTGGGGACGATGCGGTTAAATTTAGGTCTTATCTTGAATTGAAGAAACCCCTATCGCATGGACAAGTCTCTGACATTGCAGCAGCCAAGGGATTTTTCACTTATATTAGAAATCAGATAACGCAAGATACTGACAATGAAGTTTGCGTTGTTTTGGGAGTCCCTTCCAGTACGGACGAAAAGGCTCATGATACCTTAAAAAATATAGCAACTGGCATTTTTGATCGAATGCTACTTATTCCTACGCCGTTTCTTGCAGCGCTTGGGTTCCGCGATGAGTCAAAGTTGAATAATTCAGATTATACGGATCCCATAAAGCACTCTCTTTTTGTAGACATTGGAGCGGGCTCAACAGACTTGTGTCTTATCAAAGGATATTATCCTAAACAGGAGGACCAAAATAATCTACGAAACGCTGGCGATCAAATAGACTCTGTATTCGCGGATTCCATTCAGCGCCAATACCCAGATACAAAGCTTTCGATTACAAAAGTTCGGGAAATTAAAGAACAATGTGCCTACGTCGGAGAACTCCAAAATGGCGTCATGACAAAAGTGTTGGTAAACGGAAAGCCAAAGAACATCGATGTTGGATCGCTAGTGGGCAACGCCTGCAATCAATACCTTTCAGAACTAATAAACACCACCGTACAGTTAGTTACACGTGTTCACTCCGACTCGGTTGAGCAAATCCTTCAAAACATTGTAATTTGCGGCGGCGGAAGCCAAATCAGCAACATAGCCCCAGAAGTCCAGCGCTTACTCCTCGAACAAGGCTACGAATACCCCAAAGTCACAACCGTTGGAAAAAATTATCAAAATCTGGTTGCCCTAGGGGCCTGGAAAGTCGCTAGAAGCACCCCCTCTGAAAAATGGCAACATTTGTAAAATTTGAGGGAATTTTTGGGGAAAACTGCTTTTGGTCCCCCAAAAGCGGTTTTCCCCAAACCCCTTTTCGAAAAAGAGTTATTTTGCGCGGCCATAAATTCCTTATAGGATTCATGGCCGCGCAAAGTCTCTTTTTTCGAAAGTTGATTAGGAAAAATCTTTTGAGAAAACGTGACCGAACGTGAAACACACTCCAAATTTGAAATAACCTTTTTCGAATATAAAAAGTTCAAAAATCAAAAAAAATGCATGAAAAAATAGTGCAAGACCATTTGGATGTCTGTGAAGAAACCTATGCCCTTCTCCTTGAGGAAAATGGACTTCTTCGACACCAAGAAAAAGGCTTAGATTCGACTTTTCTAGAGAAAAAGCAACTTTTGCTAGAAAAACTCGAAAAATCTGTCATCGCGCTCCAAGAAATGAACAAAGAGAAATTCGCTAAAACCGAAAAGTTTCAAAATCTCATAAACGCGACTCAGAAAAAACTCATGAAAATCTTCCTCCTCGACCGCGAAAACGAACAACTTCTCCTCAAATTCAGCCTCCAGGCCCACGCCGCCACGAACATCAGACCCATCACCACCCAACACATCCAAAAAATTTATAAAGAATAAGAGAAGATCGGAGAATCGAGGAAACGGCTTTTATAGCATAAGACATTAAAGAAGAGACAAGAAGCGAAAACCTTTCTTTTCGCAAGAAAAGAAAAGTTTTCGCGCTTTCCAAAGAAAAGCGATTATCGCCCAAAAAAATCTAGCGATTTTTCTTGGGCGAGGGATGAGAAGACGTCCCAAAACAAAATACGGTATTCATTTTCAATACGCTTGACTATAGTCGCCTAAAAGCGTTTCCTCGGCCCCCCTCCGAAAAGGAGATTGTGGAGAGGAAATAAAATCTATCGATTTTACCTCCTCTCAAGTTAAAAAGGATCTCTTTCGCGTCCGTAGTCCAACACACTCACGCCTTTTGCCTTTTTCTATAAATCCATCAGAAAAACCTTAGTTTAAGCTTTCGAGCAGGCGAATAAGGCGAACACGCTTTCTGCCGCCTTCCCATAGACCGCTGAAAAACATCAGTTCAATTTTTGAGAAGGCGGACGAGGTGAACGTGACGGAGCGTACATGCGTACGTGACCGAATGTGAATCCACAGTCCAACACACTCAAAAGTTGAACTCATGTTTTTCAGCAGTACGTGAGCGAATG
>MIDO01000122.1:4550-6721 GCA_001831055.1 Verrucomicrobia bacterium GWC2_42_7
TCCAACACACTCAAAAGTTGAACTCATGTTTTTCAGCAGTACGTGAGCGAATGTGAATCCACAGTCCAACACACTCGAAACTTAAAATAACATCTTTCTGCAGAAAAAGGCTTTGAGATTTGCCATCAATTCTCTATAATGGGGGTCATTAAATATAACTATCTTGAAATACAACAACTTAGTTTTTGGGAATTTCAATGAATTCTTTAATGAAAGAGTTCACCCTACCCCATCGCCCGATAAAAATCCCAAATTTTTGGTTGGGCAGTCGTTAGTTTTTCTTTGGGAGAGCCCGGGAACTTTTCTTTTCCAGCGAAAAGAAAAGTTCTCCGACACATCCATATACCTCTAAACAACAGTGGCACAGGAACTTTTTCACTCACAAAAGCAGGTACAGACGCAGATATTGGCTCCGCAGCTGAGGCAGTCGCTGAAGATATTGCAGGCACCGACGATGGAACTACGTCATACTATACTTGAAGAGCTGCAGACAAATCCTGTACTGGAGGAATTGCCGACCAAGGAGATTAGCGTAGAAGCGAATGTGAATTCGGATAATCCTCAAGAGATGCCATCGGACGAGAAAGAGATGGATTTTCAAGCAAATTACGAGGTATTGCAACGGTTGACGGAGGATTGGCAAGACTATTACAGCCAGGAGGGAAGCCAACAACGTTATACTAACGAAGATGCATCGCGTCGGCAGCATTTTATAGATTCTATAGTCAGTGAGACTTCTTTTCAGGAATTCCTATTGGGGCAACTCAAAATGGTAGAATGCTCAGATGAAGAGCGAAAAGCCCTAGAGTTTATGATTGGGAGCTTGGATGACTCTGGCCTCTTGACAATGGACACATCAGCGATAGCCGATCTTTCGAAATTGCCAATTGAGACAATTGAGCGGGCATTAAAAATCCTCCAAGCTTTCGATCCACCTGGAATTGGGTGTCGGTCTGTTCAGGAAAGTTTGCTTGTACAATTGGAAGTCGCTGGGAAAAAGGATTCTATTGCTCGGACCATCGTACAGGACCATTATTCCTTTTTGCTGAGACGGAGGATACCGGAATTAGCAAAAGTATTGCGAATTTCCATCGACGAAGTCTACGAAGCCATTGAGGATATTTCTGCGCTTGATCCTGCTCCTGGGGGTCGATACAAACCGGATTCGAATTCAGCAATAGTGCCAGACATCACGATTCATAAAGCGGATGATAAGTGGACAGTAACGCTCAATAACGATTACATCCCGCGCCTACAAATCAACCCGGTATACAAGCGATTTTTGTTAAAAAAGAGCCTATCTGAATCAGAAAAAGATTATATTCGAACACAAATGAAATCAGGAAGATTTCTAATAGGTTCGATAGATCAGCGGCAAAAAACCATCGAAAAAATCGCAAACGTGGTTTTAGAGCTGCAAAAAGACTTTTTTGAAAACGGCATTTCGCAACTCCACCCCCTAACAATGAGTTACGTTGCTAAAGTAATAGGAATCCACGAAACAACGGTTAGCCGAGCCGTAGCCAACAAATTTGTCAAAACACCACATGGTGTCCTTGAATTTAAGTTTTTCTTTACAACAGGGTTACAATCGGATTCTGGAGAAGAAACAGGCGTTTCAAATACGAGTATCAAAGACAAAATTCAACAACTCATTAATTCCGAAGACCCTACACATCCACTCAGCGACCAAGAAATCGCTAACATCCTATCCAAAAGCAACATCAGCATTGCCAGACGTACCGTCGCCAAGTACCGCGAAGAACTCGGCATCGTCTCGACGAACCTCCGCCGCCAATATAATTAACTCGTTGCGAAAACCTGGGGACCTCTAAAAACTGCGGGGAAACTGCTTTTATTCGCATAAAAGCGTTTCCCCGCACCCCTTCCGAAAAGGAGATCGTTGCGCTGAGGTAAATTCCTTCGGAGTTTACCTCAGCGCAAGAATTTCTTTCTATAGTAAAACCAATTTAAGTTGATACTCCGGAAACCTTTCTTTTTAAGAAAAAAGAAAGGTTTCCGGAACCTTCCAAAGAAAAACTAACGATTTGGCGACCAAAATCTTACAGATTTTGGTCGCCAAATAGATTTAGATCATTACACCTTTCGATATGAAACGCAAAAGCGCCTCGATTCTCAATATAGATCAACTATAATAACATACTTCAAAA
>MIDO01000123.1:0-252 GCA_001831055.1 Verrucomicrobia bacterium GWC2_42_7
CCAAAATCTTACAGATTTTGTCGCCAAATAGGATTAGATCATTACATCTTTCGATATGAACCGCAAAAGCGCCTCGACTCTCAATAGGATCAACTATATATAGTTAAATCTACCGAGAATGGAAGTGCGGAACCCTTTCTTTTTTACCGCAAGAGGTCGTGCATGTAGTAGGAGAGCTTTTCGTTTGTGGGACCGTAACCGTCTTTGTAAATATAGAATTCGAGAGCAATCAACATTTCTGAAGCACTTTGG
>MIDO01000123.1:277-5105 GCA_001831055.1 Verrucomicrobia bacterium GWC2_42_7
GTGAAAGGTTGAGAATTCGGTTCAGGTTATCATCAATGTCGGGACGTAATTCTCTAAAATCAGGAATGGGTTTTTCTAATATATTTTTTAGCGTCGCAGATGGGGAACGATCGTCAAAGAGGTTTCGTCCCAGAAGAAGTTCCGCTAATACAATTCCACAAGAAAATAGGTCGGCTCTAGCATCCGTTACCTCACGTCTTGCTTGCTCCGGAGCAATGTAACCCTCCTTACCCGCAATAACTTTTCCTTCTTCATTGTACATGAGGTCCTTAGCCTTTGCGATGCCAAAATCGGTCAACTTGACGTCCCCTTCCCTGCTAACCATAATATTCTTTGGGTTCACATCACGGTGAACAATGCCTAAAGGAAGTCCATTGCCATCTCTTTTGACGTGCGCGTACGCCAATCCCCTACAAATCCTGGAAATGATAAATACCGCTAAGTCCGTAGGAATTTGTTTCCCTTTCTTTACATGGCGCACAATGAAATCATCTAGGTTGATACCATTTACGAACTCCATTACCATGTAATAATTGTCAATGAGCTTCCCTAGGTGATAAATTTGGACAATATTGGAATGAATAAGGTCAGATACCAATTTTGCTTCTCCAATAAAATTATCACGAAAAGGCTTAAGAGCAGAGTACTCCTCTCTAATAACTTTAATCGCTACTGTCTTAACAAAATCACCAATCCCTTTTTGTTCAGCTCGATATACCGTTCCCATTCCTCCTGTCGCGATGAGTTGAACCAAGCTATATTCTAAAGAATCTACGATCTTGCTACTACTTTCCATGCCAATTACATTGATTTCTTATAGAATATCTGTTTTACTGTAAAAATGCAAGCGATTAATACGTAGACGAAGCGATGAACACCAACAATTTTCTTATCTCAGCTTTTTCATTTCTTGATACCATTGAAACCTTTCTACGCAATGACTTGGATAACGATACCTCCCTCGCCATTGGGAAATTCGAATTCAAGCGGATAATGAACTTTTATCAACAAAATGCGGCATTTAATTTGTGGTTTACGGACGAAGAAACGCGTGTAAATCAACAAATTGCAACAATAAATGTAAAATGTGCCTCCCATCAGGAAAACCAATACGCTTTCAAAGGTTGCATTAACTTTTTAACTATTAATAAAGAACATCCTTTTACAGTTATAGTAGATTCCCCTGAAAAATTAAAATCTTACGCTTTTAAATTATCTATATATTGTAAGTCATTTATAACCGAAGCCCTCGAAGGAAAAATAAAAGAGGGTGTGCCTGAAAATCGTCCGAATGAACAAGGGGAAGAACTCCCTGTGATCGACGCAAGAGAAAAAGAGTTCTTGGAAATAGAAAGGAAAAAGAAAGAACGGACTATCCAGATGTCCCCACAAGATTTACAAAAGGAATTATTTGCAGAGGCGGCCGTCGAAGAAAAACGAGCCTTAACTCATCCACCTATTCCTATGCCTACAGATCATAAACCCCTCGAAATGTCTGCCGAGGATATTGAAAAAATGCTTTTCAGTTCAGCAGAAGCAACTCCTTCCCCAACAAGTGAGCCTGCATCGAAAAAAGACCCACAAGGAGCGACCTCGCCCTCACCCGATTCTGCAGGAAAAAGCAATCAACCCCCTGAGATGTCGGCAGAAGAAATCGAAAAAATGCTCTCTAATCCCAGCAGCGAAATAACAAATCCTGAATCCCCAGCCTCAAACACTACCCCTGCTGCAACCCCGGCTACCAATCAAGACGGAGCAAAGTCCCAAGAACCCGAACCTGCAGCAAAGGAACAAACTTCAAATACATCAGAATCCGCAGACGCTTCACAGGCCCCTGCAAGCCCCCAACAGGCCGAGAAAGAAGACGAAGACTTCATCAAACAGCTCCAATCTCAATTGACAAAGTAAAAAGGAGACTCTAAAAACTGCGGGGAAACCCATTTTGGTCGCCAAATAGGGTTAGATCATTACACCCTTCGATATGAAACGCAAAAGCACCTCGATTCTCAATATAGCATAAGACATTAAAGAAAAAACAAGAAGCGAAAACCTTTCTTTTCACAAGAAAAGAAAGGTTTTCGCGCTTTCCAAAGAAAAGCGATTATCGCCTAAGAAAAATCTAGCGATTTTTCTTAGGCGAGGAAATTTATTTTGTAAGAGCTTTAATGTCTTACGCTATATGATCAACTATAATAGCATTGAGAATAGATACGAGGAAACCCTTCTTTCTGAAGAAAGAAAGGTTTCCGCACCTTGTGGCTTCTTAACTTGCCTATGTTATACAAAAGCCAAAGTGGCTCTCACAAAAGGCCTCTTTTGCCAAAAAAAGATAAACACTGCGTGCCCTGCCTCAAAATTTGGCTTTCACGAACCTCCTGTACCTTCTCTCTAACTAAGAGAACCTTGTATTAGTGAGATCAAATTTACCTATTTCTTATTCTCGTTATTATTGTTACTATGGCGATATAAGGATTTAAAATGATTAGATTGCTCCTCTGAAATAACCCTTATGGTATATTTAGAGAAAGGACCTGACCCTTTTACTGCGGCGTTGGAGTCTGTCGATACCAAATTCGACATTGGCGTGGATAATGATTGTGGGGACAGCGGGGTTGACCCTGTGCTCATATATAGGTTTTGTTAGGGGTTATTTTATTAAGTCCTATAGCTTGGAGGGTAATTGTCATTTTCAGCCTGTGCATCTAACACTTCCTGAACGAGATGCTCCACGGTAGAGGACCATTTTTCGACTGTTTCGACGAAATTCGCGAGATTCTCTTCAAACGTTTCTGGATGCCGTAGCGGCAATTCGAGTGCATAGGCGAGAACTAGTGTTTGTGATTGTTTGTCTATCCCAAAGGTAGCTCCGTTCGTCCCATTCCAGAACGCGTTAGCTTCCAATAGACGCTCAAAAATCACCTCTCGGTTTTCAAGGGGTACTTCCCCCAAGTAAGCATAAATAACTAAAGCTTCCTTAGGTTCATTTAACTCAATGTTTAACACTAATTTCTCGTCAAAAAGAAGTATACAGTGATTGTTGTCATCTAAATCTAAGTGTGGTAGATTAAGAGACTTGCCAAGCTTCTTTAACAGCTTTTTTACCTCTTTTTTAACGTCATCCATATTTTTACACATTTTATACTATAACTTTATTCCCATCTATGGCAAGCGTTTTTTTTGCATACCTTAAGTTTTTAGAGGAAAAATTATTAGTGAACCCCATTTGGAACCACTAAAAGCGTTTTTTAATCCCCTTTTCCGAAAAGGAACTGGATTATCCCCCTTTTTTTCGCACATTAAAATCGAAAACGCCAGAGAACCCAAACAAAATTGAGCTACCGCCGTTTTAGACGCTTCCATTTGGCGATTAAAATCTGGAAGATTTTTAATCCTCAAATCATCGATTTTCCTTTGGAAGGCGATAAAGCCTTTCTTTTTAGCTCAAAAAGAAAAGGTTCGCCCCCTTCTCTTAATTCAATTAACGATATCAAGGTTCCGCATAACCAACTTCTTAAAAATTAGCTATCTCCTTTTTTCGGAAGTTCTTACGGGAAAACCGCTCTTGGGATGGCCAAAAGCGGTTTTCCCGGTATTTAAAATCCACTACTCACCAAGCTGGAAACGAGCAAAGCGGCGAACAACAATATTTTCTCCCATTTTGGAGATTTTTCCCGTTAAAAGTTCTTTAACGGTTTGTTCCTGATTCTTAACGAAAACTTGTTCGAGTAAGCAAAATTGACTATACCATTTGTCCATTTTACCTTCTACGATCTTTTCGATTGCTTGTGCTGGCTTTCCAGCTGCCTGTGCTACAGCAATCTCTTTTTCCTTCTCGATGGCTTCTGAAGGGACAGATGCGCGGTCGACGTAGAGTGGATTAGCTGCTGCAATCTGCATGCACAAATCACGGGCAACCTGTCTGAACTCCTCGTTCTTCGCTACGAAATCTGTTTCGCAATTAAGTTCGACGAGTACACCAATCTTGCCACCAAGATGGATATAGGATTCAACAACACCTTCTTTTGCGTCACGCCCAGCTTTTTTCTCTGCTGTAGCCATGCCCTTTTTCTTCAAGATGGTGATAGCCTCTTCCTCATTTCCCTTGGACTCAACCAGTGCGCGTTTACAATCCATGAGACCTGCGCCTGTGCGACCGCGCAAGTCATTGACCATTTTTGCTGAAATTTCTGTCGTCATATGAATAGATAAGACTTTTATGAAATTAAGGGATTTTTTACAAATTCCTTTTTAATTAAACCTCAACAATGGTATCACCTTCTTCAGTGTCTGAGAGGAACTTGTTGAGCGCCTTTGTGGGAACCAATTTATGCTTTGGTTGTTCGATTGCAAGATTGGCCTCAGCAGATACGGTGACATCAGGTTGTTCAGCACCAGGTTGTTGTGGGGAGAACACTTTCAATGGTTTGTGAGCCTTTTTAGCTTCTCTTTGGTTTAACCCCTGCTGTACTGCTTCTGTAATTACCTGAGTGATAAGTGTAACAGCCTTGACTGCGTCGTCATTCCCAATAATTGGGTAATCGACTAGTGTTGGATCGGAATTGGTGTCTACTAACGCAACAACGGGAATTCCCATTCTACGAGCCTCAGCAACGGCAATATATTCATGTTGAATATCAATAACAAACAACGCATCAGGGAGTTCGGAAATATCTTTGATTCCCTCAAAATTCTTTTTCATGCGGTTCATTTCTCGGCGGATGGCAGCACTCTCTTTTTTAGGTAACTTAGCCATGCTACCATCGGTTTCCATCGTCATGAACTTCTTATACTTGCCCAAGCTCTTTTGGACAGTGCGGAAATTGGTAAA
>MIDO01000123.1:5150-15296 GCA_001831055.1 Verrucomicrobia bacterium GWC2_42_7
AAAACAAATATTTGAACCAGAAGCGACTAAAGATTCGACGAAATTACAGGCTCCCTGGATTTGCTGATAAGTTTTCTCCAAATTAATGATGGAGATACCATTCATCTGTTTATAGACATATGGCTTTGTTTTTGGATTCCAGCGTTTTAATTGATGTCCGAAGTGGACGCCTGCGTCTACGAGGTCTTGTAATGTTATATTCATTTTAATGCTCCGTATCTCTCGTTCGATTGACGAAAGACCTTGGATTTATTTGAGTTTTTGTTGTTATTTTTCCAGTTCTTCCACCTAAATAATCTACCCTATTTAAATGAAAGCAGCCTATACTGCCAGTTTCTTTTCAACATGCAAGCAGAATCTGGAAGATCTTGATTATATAACATACTGCGATAAAGTAGTTACAACTTCATTCCTCTCGCCGAAGAAAAAAACTTCTTCGGCGATATTCTCTTTCCTTTGGAAAGCGCAAAAACCTTTCTTTCTTTAGAAAGAAGGGTTTTCGCTTCTTGTCTCTTCTTTAATGTCTTAATTATATCTTATTTTTTGCGAGACAATTTCGATCGGATACCCTCTAAGTTTTGAGGCCAAAGCGACCACACGAGCTTTGATAAAAAGATAAAGAAAATATCTTTCAATGAGGGGCATGAGGATTGAATTTCATGAGCCATAATGCATTTTACATTTTCAACCATTGCCATTCGGAAAGGGGCTGTTTTAAAAAAGTGAGGCAGAATCAATGCATCTTTCCCAAAACAATGCGTCCTTTTTTTCGCCCATCGAAAATCAATATTCCACGAATTAACTATGACAAAGTATTTTTTTAAAGCATTCATACTGTCCTCAAAGGTCCCCTCAATTTTCCATCCTTTTAAAACAAGGTAATGCTTACACAGTTCCGACTCAGGGGATATGGGGAGAAATTTCAGGGTCGGATCTTTTTCGAGTGATTCAACAACTTTGAGCTCTATGTCTAACTGAGATTCGCTCATAAGAGGCATGGAATAATAGTCTCTTATGACAGAATATTTTGCGCACAAAAACATATCTGACGGATGATAGGGCCTGTCTTTTCTTGAAAAGCAATTGGTGGTTAATATCTTACCGCCTTTAATTTCATCAAAATAGGGTATCAGTTTATTGAAATTAACCGATTGGTCATTTCTTAGCTTCAAAACAATTGAATCAGGATCTATGAGGTTTAACCCTGCATTTATCGATACCAATTGCCTGTTTATATTAAAAAAGCCTGGATTTAATAAGTCCTTAATAGTGACGAGGGAAATCAGCGCCTTAAATGGAGATTTTTCAAGGAGTTCCCCATATGCACCTTTATCTGTTTCATAAGATACAATTATAATTTTATCGAATTCAAAAGAGGCCCTTTCAATTTGTTTTGATATTTGGGAGAGCCACTGTTCTGAAAAGGGGCCATGGATAAGAAGAGAAATTTTATTACTCATGATATAAATCTTTAAAATTAAGGATCCCGCTTTGATAATGAGGCAAATTAAATCTCGGTAGGATAGACAGTTCTGGGTTAATGATGAGGGTTAAATATTCCAATTGTTCTTCTGCGATAGATCGTCTCTCGCCTGCATTCAATTTGCAGAACTTACTGATCTTCGCAGCCAGATCTCCCTTTTCAAAAGGATCAAACAACATATCCTTGTTTACGGTGTAGTCTGCACAACCACTATACTTCGATGCCATTATGGGAAGTCCTCTGGTAACAGACTCTATCATGGCCATCGGCTGATTTTCGAATGTTGACGGCATGACAACTAGGTCTGCTACCGCAACAAAAGGAGGTTGTTGAGGGATGGACATAAACCCATAAAAGTGAACTCTTTCACGAACATCCTCTGGTATGCTTTTAAAGACCTCTAGTCTGTAATCTGCTTGTGTTGTAGGGATGGAGGTTGTATTTCCAACTAAAAATAAATCGGCATTAACGCCTTCCTTTATTACGTCAACAAATGCATCAACTAAAGCTTTTTGATTCTTCCTGCCTTCAAAACGAGTGATTAAAACGATGTTTGTTGATTTTTTGTATTTTTCAATATCCATCGTCAAAGAAAGTTTTTTTACTATCTCTTCCTTTCTCTCTAAATGGGAGAAGAATGGATTTGCAAAAAACAAGACATCCCGATTTAAATTGTAGTTCTTCTTCAAATACTTACCTAAAAATGTCGATGGAGCGATACAATAATCACTACACTGAATTTGCGTTTTTTCTCTAGAACTTTGTTGGGCATCCTGGAAGGATTTATCAATATTTAAGCCTGTGCTCCACTCAAAAATTTCTTTTGTCCCAGTATGGTTATTCGTAACAAGAAGGGTGTTTGTGAATTCCCTCCCTTCTCTTTTGGCTAATACACAATGCAACCCCAACGCAGTGTAATCCGTAAATTCTATGTATTCTGGAAAAATCTCCTTACAAATTTTGAAAGTAAGCTCCCGCTGCTGGCTTATATTATTTCTGTGATCTTTTCCTGATAAATCGTGTAAATTAAATCTTTCATGCGAAAGCAATTCACATTCTTTGTCATAAAAAGGCGTTAATACATGCACTTCCAATGAAGTTTTTTCCAACAAATACTTACAAATGTTAACTAAGTAAGAAGCGATGCCTCCATGTCCCCTGTAAAAACCAAACTCATGAGCAACAAACGCCACTTTTTTGGCTGGGGGTTTTTGAAAAAAGACCAATTTGTTTCTATTAACTATATTTGACTGAAATTTGATCCACTCTTTTTGCTTGTCTGCAATAGTGGGAGGATGCGATTCTATTGGTTCTAAGGGCTCTTCATTAATAACCAAATTACACGACCTCAAAAATTCCCTGAATCGTAATAACTTTTTATTAAAGTTATTGTTAAAACAGCTATAGTCTGCTTTTTCGTACAAAGAATAGGGATCTTGAATTTCCTCTTCCATCAATGAGTGCGGAATTTCAAAATACTCGGACAACTCTCGGATTCTCGAATCTATGACATCAATAAAGCAGGGAACCCCCGCGAGAAGAGGAAGGACATTTCCATGTATCCTCGACCCAAAAGAAAAGTTTATCCCCAGCCTCTTAATATCATCAATCCAACTGGGAAAGTCACAGTAAAATTTTACCCTATCTGATAAGTATAGATTTAACCATTTGTTATCTTCGTCCGCCAAATACTGAAACTCTTTCCAAGTTAGCTGATTGGGTTTATATAAAAGACGATAAAATTCATCCTGACAGACGAAAATAGACCTAGGATATTTTTTGAAATACTTATAAAATTCGGGATCCCGCCATACTTTTCCTCCATTTATGGCAGGAATAAACTCATGTTCGCTGACAATCTTTTTTTCAATGCTTAGATTCTCATTCTTGCAAAATAGGGAGGGACAGCCTATTACCTCGTAATCAGAAAATCCTAACTGTTCGAGAACCTCGCCCGAAAAAGCCCCTCTCACTCCAATTCTGCCATTGAGATCAAGAACGGACTTTATGAAATCTTTTGCTAGGCTCTTTATAGATTCTAGGAAGTCAAAAGAGTATTCTTTGGTAGATTGAGCACCTAACCCTATTAAATAAACGGGTATCTTTAGTTTTCTTATTCTCTCTATATGTCTTTTTAATTGGCCATTGTTAACCGCGTATTCTGCAAGTATGTTTGCTGGCGAGAAAACTAAACAATCATATTTTTCGTTTATAGCCTGAAAATAAGAGTCAGGTAGTTCTCCCACATGTAAAAAAGAGGTATCAATCGTTACATCCGTATCCTTGCAACTTAACAACCTTTGCAATGCGTATTGGAATATGTTATTCCCACTATTGCCTCCCATCGACTCCATTGCAGCAATAGGATCTTGGCTATAATCAAACGGAGTAATTTGATTTTTATCTAAACACAGTAAGATTTTTTTATGCATGGTATGATTATATTTTCGGCTGGTTATAATTATGCCATTTCCAAGCACTTTCTACTATAGTCTCAAGCTGCGAATATTTGGGCTCCCAACCCAAAATTTTCTTAGCCTTTCCATTACTTGCAACCAATAGGGGCATATCACCTTCTCTCCGTGCCTCTACCCTATATTTAATTTCTTTTTTTGTGATATTTTGAGCCGTTTTTAGAACATCTAAGACCGAATAAGGCTCTTCAGTTCCCAAGTTGAAAATTTCGCTTTTCCCTCCATTCATTAGGTAGTTTAAACCCAATATATTCGCCTGGGCCAGATCTGAAACATGAATATAATCCCGAATGCATGTTCCATCCTTTGTGGGATAGTCATTTCCATATACAACAAATTCACCTTCGCCCTTTGCCGCGTCTAACACTCTTGGAATTAAATGTGTTTCTGGATAATGAGCTTCCCCCGTATCTCCATCTAGATCTGCCCCTGACGCATTAAAAAATCTAAAAATAATAAAGTTTCCTTCATAATTTTTAAATTTTTCCATCAATATTTTTTCTGCTTCTAATTTTGTTGATCCGTAGGGGCTTCCAGGATCCAAACAAGCATCTTCTTTAATGAGAAATTCCTTTACTGTCCCATAAACTGCAGCCGTACTCGAAAACAGAAAATGCTTAATTTTTAACTGCTGAGCTACGTCAATGACATTTCGCATCCCTTCGACATTATTTTCATAATAGTACTCAGGCTTTTTCCATGATTCGCTGACAACAATCTTTCCGGCTAGGTGGATTATTCCGATAGGATTGTGCTTTTCCACGACAGAGAACAAAGACTCCCTATCCAAAACACTGCCTTGCTCGAAATCTCCCCACTTTACTGCCCATGGGTGCCCTTGGCTTAAATCGTCGAAGACTACAGGATCAAATCCCTCCATCTTCAATGCCTTACACACATGACTCCCTATATATCCAGCCCCCCCCGTTACTAAAACTACATTTCTCGTTTCCACGAAGGTAGCCTATGCTGTTCTTACCGCAAATGCAAGCGTAGATTTGTTATAGATATAGTTAAACAGATTGAGAATAGATACGCGGAACACCTTCTTTTTGAGGTAAAAAAGAAGGTTTTCCGCGACCTTTCCAAGAAAAAACCAACGAGAAACCCTTTCTGGGGACTATGCGTTCCCCGAAGTTTTTAGAGGTCTTTTTTTAATGCGGAGCACTACTGCTGCTGCTACTTGCGACAGGTTCGTCAAAAAAACCGGACTCCAGTCCAAGATCATCTACTTCTGTTGTTGGAGTGGATGCACTGTACTTATAAACGCATATACTTTCAATTTCGCTTCCGACCTCGAAATCAAAGCAAAGAATTTTGCCTTCTTTATCTTTTTCTCGAGTAAATACGTTCATTCCAGTTTCCGTATCATCGAATCTGGCTGTTCCCTCAAACCCAGTTAAATAGCAAGGGCCCGTAAATCCTTTTTGTGAACAATAGCGTAGATGGAGTTCCCATCCTTGACTATTTGCCCTGCCAACAATCCATTGTAACTTGACTTGATATTGAAACATTATCTTTTTGAGGCTGCTAATTTAATCTTGAAATTCAGATGCCTTGGTTATAGTCTAAAGGCAAGACACATCCTTGCAGGGTGTAGCTATCTTTCACAAGAGTAAGTACGGTAATTTTTTCTTTTTTTTGCGAAAAAGCGAAAAAACTCTTTCTGGAAGGGAAAATGCCTCGAACTCATTAACTATAGGATCATGGACGATCAGTTTTTATTAGATTTTTATACCCAGCATGAACGTCATGCGTGGATCGGAACAGAGCCATCATTTGAGATGGATGTTATTGATTTAAAAAAATGCACTAATTTTCGAGTAAACCCCCAATTGCATCAGCAATATGACGCTGTTTGGTTTTGGCAGGAAGCGTTGCACGAACAACATACATTTTCCTGGCGTATCATGTTGGATGAGTGCATCCGATTGCTTAAAAAGGACGGGTATTTGATTGTTCGTACAAGGCAAAGCAATCAAATTACGATTCCGATGATAAAGTCCTTTTTGTGGCGGAATCCGAATCTGAAGGTGAGTGTATTTTATGAAAAATGTGCCAGTGCGGGATTTCAACTGGGTGAATTTAACATTATCTTCCAAATCGAGCGGCTTCATTTTGAATGTTACCAGAGTAAATTGTGGACGTTTTCTATGCTGACCGGAGGGCAACGAGATGAGAATGTCGTAAGATTTTTGAAGTCGATCCGAGATAAAGACCCAGAGTTTAAGCATGAAATTCTTATTTCAGGACCTCAAAAGGAACTTTATGCTCCTTATGCCGTCAAGTACGTAGATACCTCTTCTATTAGAGAAAATTATGCAGAAATTGCGCGCAAAAAAAATCTAATAGCAGCGGCAGCCACACACCCTAACTTGATGATTGCCCACGATCGTTATTGGCTAAGCGATACCTTTTTTAAAGATTTTGAAAAATATGGGTATGATTTTGACTTCCTGGCAGTAAAACAGCTTTGGGACGACGGAGACGAGTACCCTTATTATTGTTTTGTTTATAATAACGATCTCACTTGGAGCTACCCCGTAAAATCCGATAACTATCAATATCTTTTTAATTATTACCAATATGTTAACGGAGGATTTACAGTTGTAAAAACGCATTCCCTTAAAAAAATCAAATTTAACGACCTCTTATTTTGGGAGCAGATGGAAGATGTGGAATTAACCCAGGAATTTCTTAAGCATTCCATTATTCCACGAGTAAATTACCTTGCACACGCAGTGACAGCTTTTGATGGGACAAAGAGGAGCCAAGGATTCAAGATGTTTGACCTTTTTGATGGCTTAAAAATTTGGAACTTTGTGCAACATGCGAATATCGGTAAGTTGAATAATCCGTTGGGGCTAAACAAAAGAAATTACATTAAAAAATGGGTTTTGAAATTTACCTCTAGAGTCATTCCTATGCTGAACAAGCTGGAACAAAAATGGCGCTCGAAACCTAATTAGCTTTGCAAATTGAATTTTTATGAAAATAGCATTAATTGTTCAAAGCAACTGGCTTGAGGTGCATTTTGGCGTGAGGAACCTTTGCATGTCTCTCTTCAAGGTTTTAGAGCAAATGGGGCATGATGTAGAAATCGTAACTTTTAAGCAGAATACAAACCAATTGCTCTGGTACCGCATTTTTGTCGAAGATAGATTATGTAAGTCGATAATTAAGAAGACCCAATTATTTAATGGCCAAAGTTATTCAGCTTTAGCGCGTCCACCAACCGAACCGATTGCTCATGGCCTACAATTTTTAGGAGAAGGCACATTGTCTGGCTACGATTGCTGCATTTTTTCAAACCCATGGTTATTGTCAACAAAGGTTTATCTTGATACGAAGCAGGTTATATGTATATGCCATGATGTCGTAGCAAATAAATATGCCTTCCAGCGCATGGGATTAAAAAATATATCCCTTTTAAAATGGGGATTTGCTCATAATTCTGGTTATACGTTTTTAAAAGAAATCGACGCTTATTTTTTATCAAATTCAAGCAAGACGGATGAAGAAATGTCTCGGTTTTATGGGGTAAATCGACATTCATACCTGCCTCCCGTGCTTCCATACCCCTTCTTTGACTTAAAAACAGGGGCTTTTAAGAAAGAAAAAGCGGCCATACTCGCAGCTCCGTTTGACCCCAGGAAAGGGTTTGAATCTATGCCAGCCTTCCTGAATGCATTGAAAGAGGATCTGGACGTTTTATATATTTTTGGCAGACCTCGCTGTCAAGAGAACTTATATAAGAAATTCTGGAAGGACTTGAAGGTTAAGAAAAAAATTTATTTTTATGAAATAACGTCCCACGACCTGATTGAATTATATAAAAAATGCAAAATTTTGATTTTCCCCTCCATTGAGGAAGGGCTTGGCATTCCATTATTAGAAGCTCAAGCTTGTGGATGCCGCGTGGTTACAACAAACGCAAAACCCATGAACGAATTGGCGTTGTCAGGACATTATTTATTGACCGGCAATTTTGAAAAAGATATTCTATTTGCAAGAGAAATGCTGAGAGATGAGTCATTTGACTACGAAAGCCTAAGTAAAGAAGCGTCGCGTCGGTTTTCCCCGAATCACGTTGCTTCACATCTCGCATCTATCATAGGTAAGGATTGAAAATTATGGAACTTATTGCCCATCGCGGATACTGGAAGGTTGATTCAGAGAAAAACACATTGGAGGCTTTTAGAAAAGCAATCGATTGTAATTATGGCATCGAAGTCGATATTCGTGATCATTGTGGAGAAATAGTCATAAGCCATGACTTGCCAGACGCGAATAGCCCAAAATTGGCAGACTTATTGTGTTATTATCAAGAACAAAAATCGGACAAATTGATTGCTTTTAATGTAAAATCTTGCGGATTAGCCAAAAAATTGGGCGAGCTTATTCGAGTTTTTAGAATAAAAAATTATTTCACCTTCGACATGGCCATTCCGGATATTTTGGATTACTATAAACGGAGCCTGTCTGCTTACGTAAGAATCAGCGAGTTTGAAGAATTGAATGCGGCCTTATTAGATAAGGCCACAGGGGTCTGGGTCGATGGATTTTTTAGCACCGTTACCTCCTATGATTTTTTAAAAGAAATCGCATCCCAGAAATCGCTCTGCTTTGTTTCTGCTGAATTACACAATCGTGAATCTATCAAGGAGTGGGAAAATATAAAACAGTTTTGCCATCATTTTAACACAAACCAGTTTTCGATATGTACAGACCTTCCTGACGAGGCAGAAAAATTTTTCAATAAAATGTTATGAAAATAAAAGCCATTATTTTTGACATGGATGGGGTGCTCATTGATGCTAAAGAATGGCATTATGAAGCGCTTAATAAAGCTCTGGATCTATTCGGATTTTCTATCACTCGATATGATCATCTTGTCACCTATGATGGGCTACCCACCCGAAAAAAACTGGAAATGCTCTCCCTCGAACGTGGATTAACACGCGGATTGCATCCTTTCATCAACGAGATGAAGCAGCAATACACAATAGAGCACATTTTTAATGATTGCCATCCAACATTCGTACACGAATATGCCCTCTCTAGGTTAAAGCAAGAGGGTTACCGTTTAGCGGTAGCATCAAATTCAATACGCAGTACAGTCGAATTGATGATGGGTCGCAGTCAGCTAGAGCCCTATCTCGACTTCATGCTGAGTAACGAGGATGTTAAAAAATCAAAACCAGATCCCGAAATTTACCAAAAAGCCATCAAGCGATTAAAACTAAATCCGCAAGAGTGCTTAGTTGTTGAAGATAATGAAAATGGACGTAAAGCAGCCATCGCTAGTGGGGCCCATTTGATGGCTATAAAAGACGTTCAAGATGTAAGTTACGAAAATATCCGATCACACCTTTTACGGTTAGAAGAAAAACATGAATGTCATCGTCCTATTAGCAGGTAGTTCTGAACCTATTGAATCCAAGGGTGTTTCTTATCAACGACTTTTGTCTGAGATTAAAGGAAAACCTCTCATTCAGCACGTATTGTCTTCACTGAAACCTATCGAGAAAGGCCACCATATATTCGTCCATATGTTAAAAGACGATATCGATAGTTCTCACTTGGATGATATCGTAACACTTCTGATCCCCACCGTGAAGATCTGCGTTGTTAACAAGTTAACAAAAGGGGCCGCTTGCACTGCCTTGCTATCCATTGAATCCATTAACAATGACAGTCCTTTGGTTATCATCAACGGAGACCAAGTCGTCGATGCTGATTTGCCATCCCTATTGAAAAAATTTGAGAAATCTGGATGGGACGGTGGTATTGTGACGTTCGAATCGGTTCATCCAAGATGGTCGTATGTAAAACTAAACGACGAAAACTTGGTCGAGGAAGTTGCCGAAAAACGCCCCATAAGTAAAAACGCCACCGCTGGTATTTATTATTTTAAACACGGGTCGCTATTTGTGGAGGCCGCCATGAAAATGATTGAAAAGCGAGCAAGCGTCAACGGTCTCTATTACATTTGCCCGACGTACAACGAACTTATTTTAAAACAAAAGAAAATAGGCATATACCCCATCGAACGCTCTCAGTATTTCCCCCTGAGCTCCTTGAACGAAATCGATGATTTCCGAAAGCATATTTCAAGATAGGAAGTTTGGGGAAAGAAAGTTTGGGGAAAACGGCTTTTGGTCCCCCAAAAGCGTTTCCCCCAAGCCC
>MIDO01000124.1 GCA_001831055.1 Verrucomicrobia bacterium GWC2_42_7
ATATAGGCGTTAATAGTAAAAAGGAAGCCCTGAAGCTGATTTCTATCGGAGATGCGGCTGTCTATGATCATGATTTTGAAATCATTAATGGAAATATAGCGACCGCACGTGCATTTGACGATAAGATTGGTTCATACGTGATTAGTGAAGTTCTCCGCAGATTAGCGAAAAGTAAAGAAAAGCTAGTCGCAAAGGTGGTATCCGTATCAACCACACAAGAAGAAATCGGAACCCGTGGCGCAACCACAGCGTGTTATGCAGTTGACCCTCAAATAGGTATAGCCGTTGACGTAGGCCATGCAACCGATTCCCCTGATTGCGAAAAGACAAAATATGGTGACTTTAAATTAGGCGCAGGCCCCATCATTGCCCGAGGCCCAAACATAAATCCCCGTTTATTTGAAGAACTAAAAAAATGTGCGGAAAAGCACGATATTCCTTACCAAATTGAAGCCGAAGCTAGGCCAACAGGTACCGATGCACGCGTTATCCAAATGACACGTCAAGGCGTTGCGACTGCCCTCGTATCCATCCCCTTACGCTACATGCATACACCTTGCGAGACCCTCAATCTTGAAGATGTCGAAAATACCATTAAGCTCCTCTCTCACTTCATTCTTTCGCTTAAGAAGGAGTCATCTTTCCATTGGTAACAGAAAAACATTATTTCAGTTTTTGAGTTCGTTGGGCAGCGGACTCACACTCCCTTACGTACGTAATGTACGCTCGGTCGTGTTCACCTTGCCCGCCTGCTCAAAATCCTGAACTAAAGTTTTTCAGGGGGGAGTCTATGTTGGGGGAGCATAAAACTTCACCTCATACGCCTTCTCGAAAGCTTAAACTAACATCTTTCTGATCACCTGTCTTCTTTTTTAACAGCAATTTCCAAAGTTCATCCAAAAGAAGAACTTTGCGCGGAAGAAAAATTCCTTTCAAAATTTTTCTTCCGCGCAAGTATCTCCTTTTCGGAAGGGGTTCGGGGAAACGCTTTCTGGGTGACCAAAAGCAGTTTCCCCGAAAAATTCCCCCCTCTTATAATAGACTAGCGGCGAGGCCGAAGCGGAGATTACGTTTGGAAAACAGAATGCGGGAGGTGGATAGGACATCCATAATGGCAATTATTGTAATCAGTCCTGTTGGGAAGATATCGGCTCTATTTTCTGTGATAGAAAATCTAAAAGCTCTTTCTTTACTAGTAAGTTGGATGAGGGAAGCGAGGATACTTTGGATATCAGATTTTTCCAAAAATTTTCCAACATTGCCTCTTTCTTGCAAGATGGATTTTAAGGTGGCAATGGTGCCTCCTGTGGCTACAAGTGGTGATTTTTTAACTATGAAAGGGGAATGTGTGGGTATGACGTTTGTAACATGTTCATAGATAGCGTCCAAGTTGCATTGATGGATGGGTTCTTTGTAGTTTTTAATGAATTGTTCTGTCAATCGCACTGCGCCCAAAGGCAAGCTGGTTGTTTGCGTAAATATACCGCCTTCTACTTTAATAAATTCTGCGCTTCCTCCTCCGATATCAACGATGGAAAAGTCTTTTAGAGCAGAACATAGGGGGTCCGTTAAAATTCCTCGGGCAATACCTTCAGCTTCTTCCTTGCCTGAAAGGATTTTTAGAAAAATGCCAAATTTTTTATGAACCATACTCGCAAAGGTACTGCCATTCGCCGCATCGCGTACCGCGCTTGTTGCTACAATCTCAATCGTGGAAACCGTATAATTTTCAACAGCTTCTATTAAGGTGCCAATCGCATCCGCTGCCTCTTGCATTTTCTTTTCTGACAAAAAGTAGGGTTTTTTACAAATACCTTCACCTATTCGATTTTCTATGGCTTTTGTAAAGACGACCTCCAAGTCGTCTATTCCTTTTTTTGCCACCAAAATTTTTATTGTATTGCTTCCCACGTCGATGACACCCACGGTCTTAGGTGTGACTTCTTGTTGGCAAGGATACTGTTTTTTGGTGGGTTCCATTGTGCTTACAAAACCATTTTAATTAAACGTTGCTCAAGGAAAAACTATTTTCCTCACTATCCGCACCCGCGCAAGAGTAAAAAGGGGAATATTTGGAAGGGGATTTGGAAAAATGATTTGTTATGTGGTAAATTAAATTTCTATTGACGATGCCGGATCCCGTTTCTTTTTCTCCACAAAAAGGAAAGGGATGCCTCATCACATCGCATTGTGTTTAAAGCTTGTGGATTGGAGGAGCCATTCGAATTTCAGTTTATCGTAGTCGTCGGAAGGAAGGGCCCAGGGGATATTTGATGATTTAAGTTTTTGAACAATAGAGTAGAGGATAATGCCCGTTGTTACGGAAACATTAAGGCTTTGGGAAAATCCGGTCATGGGGACGTACATGTAAAGATCTGAGAGATTATGGGCTTCCTCCGTCATTCCGATTTTTTCTGTTCCCATCACGATTGCAAGGGGACGGTCTAGCGGTATCTCCGGTAGAGAAATGGCTCCTGGTCGTAGCGTTGTTCCTACAATTCTATAACCCTTTCTTTTTAAATCAGTTAAGCAATCGATGGTTTGATTGGAGGCCGCGATGGGTTTTTTGGAACTTTTGTTGGGTTTATTTGTCCACCAGTTAAGCGATAGCCATTTTTCACATCCTATGGCGACACTTGATTTTTCCGGCTGAAACAAGTTACGGTTTTCAACAATGTGAAGATCTTGAATTCCCATACAGTCGCAAGTTCGCATAATTGCAGCCGCATTATGGGGTTGATAGATATCTTCCAGGACAAGGCTTACATAACGCGTACGTTGAGCCAACACCCCCTCTATCCTCGATAAGCGTTCCGGTGTGACTATCTTTGATAAATATTCCGTATTTATAGTTTCCATAATATAGTAAAATCAGTTTAAGCTGACACATCCGGAAACCTTTCTTTTTGAGAGAAAAGAAAGGTTTCCGGAACCTTCCAAAGAAAAACTAACGATCGCCTAATCAAAATCTTCTGATTTTGGTTAGGCGATAGAATGAGTTCCATCCTTTTGTTGATAATAGCCGTCAAAAGGAACCCAAGCTGTGTCATTATATTTTGAAATAGCTATAGTTCGGATGAGTGGTAGATTCTTTTGGGAAAAACCGCTTTTGGTGGACCAGGAAAGGTTTTCCCCAAAAACCCTTTCCGAAAAGGAGTTACTTGCTCAGCGCTAAAATCCCATACGGAATTTTATTCCTGCGCAAGGTATTTCGGAACGTTTTTCTAACTCTCGGAATGCGAAATTTTATCTCTATTTTGCGATCGAAATCTGCAAGATTTTGATCGCAAAATCATTCGCTTTTCTTTAGAAGAGCCCAAGAACCTTTCTTTTCTTGTGAAAAGAAAGGTTCTCGGTTATCTCTTCCTCCACTCTCCAAAATACGACCTTATGCGCCAATGAGAGATTTTTCCTCAAAGATGCCCATTTTGCGATATTTTTGATAGCGTTTTTCGAGTAAGTCTTCGGTGTTTAGGGAGGATAGCTGTTGAAGATTTCTGAGGAGGGCCTCTTTGAGGTTGTCGGCAGCCTCTTTGTAATCGAGATGAGCGCCGCCAAAAGGTTCTTTAATTACTTCATCGACAATTCCCATTTCTAGGAGTTTTTCAGCAGATAAGCGTAATGCTTCGGCTGCTTTTGGGGCGTGTACGCGGTCTTTCCACAAAATAGCAGCACATCCCTCTGGAGAAATGACAGAGTAATAGGCATTTTCAAAGATCATCACGATATCGGATACAGCAATCCCCAAAGCACCTCCAGAGCCACCTTCTCCTATAACAACGGCTATAGAAGGGACGCTAAATTGACTCATTTCTCTTAGATTGACTGCAATGGCTTCTGCGACATGTCGTTGTTCAGAACCGATTCCTGGATAAGCCCCAGGAGTGTCTACGAGTGATATGATTGGTAATTTAAACTTTTCCGCCAATCTCATTAATCGGAGGGCTTTTCTATATCCTTCTGGATTAGGGGAGCCAAAATTACGCATCAAATTTTCTTTAGTGGATCGACCCTTTTGTTGTGCAATCAACATGATCGCCTGGCCATTTAACAAGGCTGTTCCGCCTATAATCGCTTGATCATCTCCAAAGCAGCGATCCCCGTGCAATTCTTGAAAATCTTCGAAAATTAACTTTATATAATCCAGCGAGTAAGGTCGCTTTGGATGTCTAGCCAATTGGACTTTTTGCCAGACGGTCAATTTTTCATAAATTTCCTTCTTTGTCTTTTCTATTTTGGCCTCTATCGATTCTATTTCTGCTGAAACATCCACCTTTGACTCTTGTGAGATTCTACGCAACCTCTCTAGTTCCTCAGCTAAGCTTCTTAGTGGTTTTTCAAAATCAAGAAGATATTTTGGAGTCTCCATATTCGCTATCATTTACATAACGTTTTTTTTAATAAGTCAAGGTGTATCTTGCTAGGGGGAGCCGCTTTTGGTCCCCCAAAAGCGGCTCCCCCTAGCCCCCTCCGAAAAGGAGATCTTTGCGCGGGAATAAAATCCATTGGGATTTTATTCCCGCGCAAGAACTTCGTTTCAGTAGGAGCTTAATGAAATACATGAAAAAACAGTGTGTTGCCAGAAAATTGAACCGATATTTTTCTATTGGGGAAACCCTTTCCTGGGTGACCCAAAGCAGTTTCCCCCAAACGGCTGCGCTTTCTTTTATCTTTCTGTATAGGAGAGGACTTGGTTTACGCGATCCAAGATAGATTCGATATAAGCGTGATTGAAGAAGTCGCAATGTTTGGCTTCTTGAAATATTCTTTTTAAGACTTCTGCGTTTAATCCACGTAATTTTTTTAATGAACTTGGCGGGATTTTGTCCTTTCGTTGGAGGATCAAACGCTCATCGGAGAATGGCCACTGTCTCCACAATGTGCATTGATATAAAACGTATTGGAGGGGGTTGTCTCCTTGTATCAAATTTTCAACGGTTAGGGAGGGGAGAACCTTACCAAATGTTTTTTCTATGCTTTCTACGGTGGGATGTTTTATTGTTTGGACGCTTTCAAACGGGAATTTATCTTGCCTATCGTTTGGAGAAACTAGCTTTTCGTTGTGGTAGACCTCGAGGAAGGGTCTTTCTCCTAGCTGGACTTGTTGACGTTTCATGATAGCCCAATTGTCTATTGCGACTAAAATGGGATTTTCATCTTCATCTTTTTGATATTGGGCAATTAAATTTCCTGCATTTGAGTCCCATTGTCCAAAAATGAAATAAAACAGCTTCAAGTTTACCAAATCGATATTGTTAATTTTTTTGAGAAGCGTTTCAAAATTATTTGAAGAAAGCAAATCTACACTGGGTTTGACATAGAGTTGAAGACTACCAATCTTACCTTTTATTTTACGAATAACCGTAGGAGGTATAATCGGAAACCCTAAATGAAGAGAGGCCTCATAGGCAGCGATTTCTGGATAAGCATCATCCAAAAAATCTGCTGATTCACAAGGTTTGAATACCGCCTTTAGTCCCCCCTTCAACGTGACAACCCATACATTTCCCTTAAACCTTGCTTCATACTTCCGTTGGCTAAGGAACATTTTCATATCTTCGATATATTCAATCGGATCTGTTCTTAACCTTTCCAATATAGACGGGTCATCCACTTGCACTTTTTCTCCAGACTCGGTCAATATATAATTTCCTGCCCAACAAACCTTCCTGTTTGCGAGAAACAAAATTAACATTAATAAGAAATGGGGTAACTTTCTTTTCATGGAATAAGCGTAATATATCGCTCGTCCCTTAGCAATAGAAAAACATGAGTTCAATTTTCGAGTGTGTTGGACTGCGGACTCACCATCCGTCACGTACTGCAGAAAGAGGTTAGTTTAAGCTTTTGAGTGTGTTGGGCTGCGGATTCGGGCTCAGTCACGTACGTATTGTACGCTTCCTCGCCCTCACCTTGCCCGCCTGCTCAAAAGCTCAAACTAACCTCTTTCTGCGGCATTATGCAAGGGGGCAAAAGTTCGTATTTACTTTGGCCGGCCTGCTCGAAAAGTTGAACTGATTTTTTTCTAAGGTGCTTAAAGAAGATCCTAAAACGTAGTCCTCACCTTGCCCGCCTTCTCGAAAAAATGGGCTAATATTTTTCTGTAAGCTTTTTTGATTGGGTTAGTGGTGTATTATGGACGTTTTGAGAATAGAGGTAATTGACGGTTTAAACAGGCGCATTGAACAAATTAAAGAATGAACAACGAGAACAACTAGGAATAGCTATCCATTAACGACTGGGGTCTATTGCATTGCGCCTTTGTAAAAAACAATAGACCCCATTCTATTCTTTTGAAGGGTATTTTTCAATAGAGGATTTGAAAAATTTCGGCGGTGATGGACATGCTCAATCCCGTCGATTCTCAATCAATTTGACTATACCCCCTTCCTGCGCGAAAGAAAAATTTGAAAAATTTTACTTTCTCGCATTACCTCCTTTTCGGAAAGGGGCTTGGGAAAAACCCATTTTGGGTGACTATGGTTTCTCTGCAGTTTTTAGAGGCCTCTAACTTTGCGCGGATATAAGTTCATTGCAGGATTTATTTTATATCCGCGCAAGTGTCTCCTTCCCGAAAAGGGAGTGAAAAAAACCAGTTCAAGATTTCGAGAAGGCGGACGAGGTGAACCTGAGGGAGCGTACATGCGTACGTGACCGAATGTGAATCCGATGTCCAACACACTCGAAAATTGAACTCATGTTTTTCACCTTACCCACAAAGCGCAAGATAATCCCGGGAGTGTGAAGGAGGTGGAATTGAGGGGGATGTTGCAAGAGGGTAGGCCTTGAGGTGAGAACCGTTCGATGTCAGCTATTTGAGTGAATTGGGTGAGATCGACATCTGGGATGTGGAAGGAAATGGGTTCTTTATGGGGGTTGATCGCGAAAAGCAGTTGCTGGTTTGTGTGAGTTAAGGAGAAGTCGGCGTTGTAGAGGGTGGCCACAGAGGAAAACCCTTCTTGGTGAAAAAATTTTATATAGTTTGCGGAGGGTAGGGCTTCGAGGCGGAGGAGCTGGCCGTTGTCTGATCGCCGGAAGCGGATCCATTGGCGGAAATAATCGGCAGTTGAGGGGTAATTTAATGCACGGAAATAGGAAAGCGCATTTAGGTCGCCTCTTTTATATGTATTGTTTTCGCTTTGTTTAGAACGCAAGAGATCCTGGCCTTCGGCTATCATGGGCATTCCCAGGGACATCATCAAGGTTGCAATCATGAGGTGGGTTCGACGCCGATCCTGAGCCGTTGGGTTTTCGCCCAAAAAGTTTGGGTTTTCGGTAATTTTATCTATCCAACAGCGGTCATCGTGCGATTCTGTATAATTTACGCTCTGACAAGGAAAGCGTGCCTGATAGTCTAGGGATCCTCGAAGGAAATAGCGTATGCCTTCCTGATTCCCTTGTCCGTGTACATATTTTGCTAAAAAGTCACGGTAACCGTCATTCCAAAAAGCGAAGCCGGTCTTTCTCAATGCGGGCCCCATATGACTTCTAAAGCTCCAGGGTTCTGCTATCAGAATGACATTGGGATTTTCTTTTTTTAGAGCCTTTTCTATATCGAGCAAAACCTCCATCCCCAGCAATTCGGCCAAATCGAATCGAAACCCATCCACGTGATACATCCGCATTAGGTTGATGAGGCTATCTATTATCAATCGGCGACACATGGGCGCGTGAGTGCGCAAATCATTTCCGCAACCGCTCCAATTCATGAGATAGCCGTCGCTGTTGATCTCGAAATAATAGCGTTTATCGATAAAAAGCAAAAAATTGGGTTCGCCGACATGGTTGTATACGACATCTACTATGACGGCAATTCCTGCTCTATGAAAGCTTTCTACTAGTTCCTGGAATTCAACAACTTGCGATGCTTTTGATGGATTTTTTGCATAGCTACTCTCTGGGGAAAAATAATTCGAAGTCATGTAGCCCCAGTGGTATTCTTCCATACAAATGTTGTCAAATTCCTGTATAGGCTGCAATTCTACCGCATTAATTCCCGTCTCTCGCAGGTAACAATCCTCTGATTGCAACCACTTCGTTAGACCCGAAAATCCCCGACGCTCTTCGGGCGTTAAATCGATGGGGGCATGCGTCAGCAAATCCCTTACATGCGCCTCCATGATGACTAAATCATGCCAATGAGGGGGAGTGAAGTCCGAAAAAGGAAACGTTGCCTGTGCCCTATCTATAATAATTCCAGGACCCTTGCTATCTGCAGCGGCTAATGCGTAGGGATCCAGTATTTGAACGGTTTCGTCGAAAGCACTAAATTTATCCAGATTTTCACCCTTTACGGTATAATGATAGTAGTGCCCGTGAAGGTTTTTTAAAAAATCTACCTCCCAAACGCCGTCATCGTCCTGCTGTAATTCAATCTGTTGAACGGTCTTTGCTGGCAACTGTGAGTAAATGGAGACAATCACATGGCTTGCTCTAGGCGCAAACAACCTAAAAGTTGTCTTATCTCCATCCACAATGGCTCCCAATTCCTTATCGGACTTCAATGAGAGCAAAAAGCCGCTATAATCGACAATGCATTCATCACTGGTATTTGGACTGCTCCACAGAATCTTCTCTCCGTGCAGCAACCGAGAAGACGATTCCTTTTCAAATGAAAAAACATGATGCCCTGTCCGTAAGGGATTTATGGAAAAATTGCGGATATTGTTTTCACAGAAACTAACGTTGGGCGCATCCCAGGGCACTTCAAGCCAAACCTTGTTCTCTGTGACAAACTTAAACAAGCTCTTTCCAGTCTTAAAACAAGTACCCGGAGGCAAATGCAATGTGAGCTTAACGTTCCCATTAATCTTTTCAGGCCTCAATTGCCATTTTTCCTGGCCAATCGCCTTATCCCAACCATTAAAACTGCCCCCCACATAAATTTTCTGCCTATCAACGTCGTAATTCTCAAATACCTTTGGAGACAACACAAAAATAATCTCTCCGCCTTGCGTGCAGTAACCAGACAATTCTGCAAACTCAAAGGGCGACAGTTTTTTTATTTTCCGCAACGGATTATCCAAGTTATTTAAAAATAAAGGCGGCTGCCGAGTCTTTAAAAACCAGTCCTGATCAAGCTCCACCACCCCCTCGTACCGCGTTCGCCAATACGCCTTCAATAACTTGTGCTCCTCCATGCCCACTATTTTCCCAAAATTTATGAAATTTATCAAGCTGGGAATGTTTAAAAACTCCGGGGAAACTGCTTTTGGTCACCCAAAAGCGTTTCCCCGGACCCCTTCCGAAAAGGAATTATTTTGCGCGGAAAGGATAATTCCATTCGGAATTTCCTTTCCGCGCAAAATTTCTTTTCATGATGGGTTTTAGGGAATCTATTAAAATAGAAAGAATGTTTTTTTGACAAGACTTTCCTTAAAGTGTATATTTTACCTATTACGGCCCATAAATCTATCGCCTTATCAAAATCGCAAGATTTTGATAAGGCGATCATTAGTTTTTCTTTGGAAGGTTCCGGAAACCTTTCTTTTCCCTTAAAAAGAAAGGTTTCCGGAAAAACACCCCTCAAAAAGTATGGAGAATTTTTTAAAAAACAGGACGAAGATCGACAAGGACAATTTGCCGCAGAAGGCAGAAACGACTGTCCAAAAGATTTCATTAGACAAGCCCATCTTGATTGAAGAGCCCAAACAGGATGAGCCCAAAGTAGAGGTCATCTCGCAGGATGGCGTCGTCAAAAAAATCCTAATTACTTGCACCTGTGGGCAGAAAATAGAACTGCAATGTAATTATTAAGCAGGAGAGTGAAAATTTTGGGGAAACGGTGCTGACAGCAGTCCCTAGCAGAATCTCCTTTTCGGAAAGGGGATTGGGGAAAACGCTTTTAAGCGATTAAAAGCCGTTTTCCCCAACCTTCCTTCCAATTACCCTAATAATTCTTCAGCGTGTTTGAGGGCGGAGGGGGAGTTGCGATCGCCGAGCATACGGGCGAGTTCAGAGAGTCTTATTTCTTTGGATGGGTGGATGGGGCGTATGGAGACAGAGGTGGACGTTAGTGATTGTTCTTTAGTTACGCAAAAGTGATTTTTTGCTTGGGCGGCCACTTGGGGGAGGTGAGTTACGCAAAAGACTTGGTGATTATGGGCCAGTTTTGCTAATTCCCGTCCGACGACAGCGCCAATTTCGCCACCTACATTGGCATCGACTTCGTCGAAAACCAAAAGGGGGGTATGATCGACTTGAGCGAGAACGGTCTTGATCGCTAACATGACGCGGGCAAGCTCTCCGGAAGATGCAATTTTA
>MIDO01000125.1:0-2394 GCA_001831055.1 Verrucomicrobia bacterium GWC2_42_7
CTGGAACGTGATGACATCTGTCTTAGTTGGATCCTTTGAGAAACGATCATGTAGCTGGGCCAAACTTTCATCGTCCATGAATACGACAGATAATTCACCCTCTGAAAGTTTTTTATAAAAAGAATCTAAGGCCAACAAACACGCTTTAACTTTTTTGGGATTAAATTTAAGTGCCTTGTGCTGATTGTTTAGCCTGATAAGCCGTGGTTCTTCCCTCTGTTTGTTCATGATCATTGCTTTTGTGAGGATAACTCACCCGAGAGTGGAACATATTGATGACGGTTACCACAAAACTCTTTTTTATGCGTGAGATTTCTTGAAAGGTGATGGGGCATTCATCGAGTTGACCGTCTTCTATTCTATCTTTTACAAGTTGATCGACAAGGTCTTCTACGTGTTGGGGAGTAAATTTTTTCATACTCCGACTGGCCGCTTCTATGGAATCAGCTAAAAAGACGACAGCGCTTTCGCGGAAACGAGGTCTTGGACCTTCGTAGCGAAATACCGATTCATTTACCTCTTCATTATCAAATTGTAAATTATTTTGGATGGCCTCTTCTTGGAGCTTTAGGGCTTTTTGATAAAAATATTGTATCAGCATGGTCCCGTGGTGTTGCTGCATGATTTCAATCAAGACCTTGGGCAATTTATGCCTTTTTGCGATATCAACACCTTCTTTTAAGTGGCTCTTGATAATCAACGCACTCATGGAAGGACTTTTTTCGTTATGAGGGTTTTCGGAATTTTGTTGATTTTCAGTAAAATATTCTGATTTAAGAATCTTTCCAACATCATGGTAGAGTGCACCACAGCGACATAATAGCGAGTTAGCTCCAATCTCTATAGCTGCACGCTCTGCCAGGTTTGCGACCATTAAGCAATGGTGATAAGTTCCTGGCGACATCATCTGCAACTTCCTTAACAAGGGATGGTTATGGTCAGCCAATTCTAATAGAGAGATGTCTGTCGTGTAGCGAAATAATCCCTCCAACAGGGGAAATACGGATATCGCTAATAAACCAGCAACAACTCCGGTTCCTTGAGAAACCATCATTTGTTTGCCAACCGTTACTAAATCAACGTCATTTAAGAGGCTGGAAACAGCGCCAAATACGGCAAAACCTGATGCGGCGATTAATGCTGTTTCAATGACACGCCGTCTAAATCGCATATCTCGGCAATAATAGACGCCCAACATCGAAGATATTAATCCTACTAAAAAATAATCCAAAGAACTGCCCATCATTACTGAATTACAGGCACTTACAACTATTGCCATAAGAATTCCCATACCCGCATCGACCATAATAGTAATGATGATTGCCCCTAAATAGACAGGACAGGCATAGGGGAGGAGTGCAGGCAAGATGACACTGTTGCAAACAAATTCACTTTCTCCAAACTGCAATAACAATCTGACAATGAGCAAGTTAATCAACATAACGAAAATCGCCATAAATATGGATCTTTTCGACTGCTTAATTCGAGAAGGAATCAAATGCAAGTAAAAGACTCCAAATAACAATATCCCAAAGGCGAAAAGGATTCGATAAATAAGCAGTGTAGTTAATCCCAACACAACTTTTTCTTGTCCTTTCATTTTTTGCCTATAGACAGTCAATTGCTCATGCTGTTCCATTGTTACCAATTCGCCTCGATTAATAATCATCTGGGCTTCAGCAACTTGAACAACTACCGGAGTTGTTGTCTCAGCAACATGCTCGATTTTTTCTCTGGTCTTTTCTGCATTATAATTCAAGTTCCACACAACGCCTTGTTTGAATATGTGAAACAGCGCTTTTGATATTTCCGCATCAAACTCAATCCCCCACAAGTTCATGCGCAGATAACGCAATGCGTCAACCTCTGAATGAACATGACTTTCCCCCTTACCACCCTCTATTTCGATATTAAAGAAGTGAGGTTGGTTCGGTTCATCGTTCAGTATAGATTCACTTCTACTGTAAACGCCTTCTCGTAAAATTTCTTTCAATGTAAACAAGGCTTCATCTAGCAATTGATGTATGCTGTGTTTGTTTACCTTTGTAAATAAAATGATTAAATCCTCAGTATTGAGCTTTAAGTTGTTTTTTTCATTGAACTCATGAGTAAATCTTTCTAACCGCTCAAGTTGTTCCTGCTCAGTTAAGCCTTCCACTTGGTCTCGGAACTCATCCAATTCTTTTTTCAGCTTACTTATTTTAATGCTAAATTTTTCATAATGCGCATCGTCTACAACATAGACAGGTGCAACCATTTGCCTCCGACGCTCTTGCAACTGCTTTGTCAGAATCTTACTTTCGTAAGAAAACGGAAAATCTGCTATTATTTTTACTTTTGCAATTTGATTGGGCAATACAGGAATCCCCGACGAGGATTGTCCTACGAAACAGA
>MIDO01000125.1:2407-10074 GCA_001831055.1 Verrucomicrobia bacterium GWC2_42_7
TGTTACAGTGAAAAAAAATAGCACTATACCCAACAAGCGATAGGTCTTGAAAAATGCCATTGCAGGCGTTGCATCAAATACATCCGCCTTTTTTTGACGGACTTCGATTATTTGCTCTTTTTTACTCTTTTTTCTAAAAAACAACATGCTTTATTTATTTATCATAGCAGCCGTAAGTCTTTCCCACATAGCATCCAAAGCTTGAGGAAGAACTTTCGTATCTCCAATTACAGGCATGAAATTTGTATCACCGTTCCACCGCGGAACCACATGGCAATGCAAATGCATTGGAATCCCTGCCCCTGCCGCAGACCCTAAATTAAATCCTATATTAAACCCATCCGGTTTTAGCACTCTAGCTAATAACATTTTTGTCTCTATAATAAGGTTCCAAAAATCGCAACTTTCGTCAAGCTCTAAATGCTCTAGTTCGCTTACTTCTCTATAGGGGATTATCAAAACATGCCCCGCATTATACGGAAATCGATTCATCACTACATAGCTGTGCTGGCTTCTTTTTATAATCAAACCTTCCCGATCTTCTAAAAACGGCAAAACGCGAAAGGGATTTTCTTTTCCATTGTCTTTTTCTTTTGGAGATTCTATGTATTGCATCCTCCAATAGGCATGTAAATGTTGCATAATTCTTAATCTATTTATGGTAAAATCAAAGAATCTTGAAAAAACCTTTTTTCACCCAAAATGGGCTTTACCAAGACCCTTTTGAAAAGAAGATTATTGCTTGGATAGGAATTCTGTAAAGACTTTCCACCTGAGCAAAGGATCTTTTTCCTATTTGTATAGTAAAACGCATTGAAAATGAATACAGTATTTTGTTTTGAAGCGTCTTCTCATCCATCGCATAATAAAAACCGTAAAATTTTGATTATGCGATTATTAAAAGTGTTTCTTGGAAAGGTGCGGAAACCTTTCTTTCTGGTTTCCGTATATCTATTCTCGATGCTATTAACTATAAAAAAAAGCTTCCTTGCTCTGGCATAAGTTTATGAAATTTATGACAGCGCAACAATCTCCTTTTCGGAATTTTTTTAGAAAAATACATTTTGGATGACCAAAACACATTTTTCCCAACCAACATATAACCCAATTATACCCATCATGAACCTCGAAGAGCGATTAGAGTTGTTTTTAGGCAAGAAACCAGAAATCCATGAAACGGCATATATTGCCGAAAGTGCAGAATTGATGGGAGATGTATGGGTCGGAGCTTATGCGAGTATTTGGCCGCAATGCGTCCTAAGAGCGGACATTAATTACATAAAAGTCGGCGAAGGTTCTAATATTCAAGACGGCACCATCATCCACCTCGCAGACGACTATCCTGTCATAATTGGCAAAAATGTCACGGTCGGACACGCAGCTGTCGTCCATGCGTGTACCATCGAAGACTCTTGCCTAATTGGGATGAATGCTACCATTCTTGATGGTGCTGTCATTGGCCACCATTCCATTATTGGCGCTAATTGCCTCGTTCCTCAAAAAATGGTCATCCCGCCTGGATCTCTAGTCATGGGAATCCCCGGTAAAATCGTAAAAACACTCTCCCCATCAGAACAAGAAAACCTCACCCACTGGGCAGAAAAATATGTTATCGTCGCTATGGCTCATAAAAAAAGACAATAGCAGAAAGATGTTAGTTTAAGTTTTGAGTTCGTTGGGCGGCGGATTCACATTCGGTCACGTATTTAAATACGCTCCTTCATGTTCACCTTGCCCGCCTGCTCAAAAGCTTAAACTAACATCTTTCTGGCCTCTTCCGAAAAGGAGATCGTTGCGCGAACAAAAAAGTCACGTTTTTTTGTTCGCGCATTATCGCTTTTCTTTGGAAAGCGCGAAAACCTCTCTTTTCTTGGAAAAAGAAAGGTTTTCGCATCTTGTCACTTCTTAACTTGCCTATACTATGCGCGTTTAGATCTTAAATTGGTCGACAATTTTTTGCAATTCTAGGGCAGTCTTGGTGAGGTTTTCCGATTGTTTGGTCGTCATGTCTGCTTGTTTGACAGTCTCGGAGATAGCACCGCTAATCCCACGCATATTACTTGCAATGCTTTGAGTATTTTTTGCTGTCTCTTTTACATTGCTGGACACATCATTTGTCACGGCGGCAATGGATTGGACATTTTGTGTCAGATTATTAGTTGATTCGGAAACACCACCCATATTTTGAGCAATTTCTTTAGTTGTTAAAGTTTGTCTCTCTACAACGGAAGTAATGGTATTTGCTGTTTGGCTGACATCATCGATGATCTTTGAAATTTCCTCAATAGCCTTAATGCAATCATTGGTATTCCTTTGGCTATCTTGGATCTGCCGCTCAATTTTCTCAGAGGCTTGAGCCGTCTGTCTTGCAAGCTCTTTAACTTCATTCGCAACGACAGCGAATCCTTTACCAGCTTCACCTGCACTAGCTGCTTCAATGGTTGCATTTAAAGCGAGCAAATTAGTCTGTGACGCAATTTTGCTGATTACTTCGATGACGTTCCCAATTTCTTGAGCTGATCCGCCGAGTTTATCCATAAGGGCTCGGGTATCCTTAGCTTTCTTGTTGGCCAGTTCCGCCACTTGCGACTCCTTGGTGCAATTTTTAGAAACTTCACCAATAGAGGAACTCATTTCCTCAACAGACATCGCAACATTTTGAGCGGTAGAAGCAATCTCTTCCGATGCAGCCGCAATGGAGTTAATAGATGTCGACATCTGATTTGTGGATTCCGCTATAGTATTCGTAAACTGTGAAAGATTTTCACTAGAAGAGAGTATAATCTGCGTTTGCGCATCCATCTCTTCAGAAGAAGAGGCCAGGGTTGTTGCAACGTCTTGCATATTTGTTGCAGACGAAGTCAACTCCTTGGCATTTTTTGCTAAGGTGGTCATAATTTCACGAAGATGCCTTATCGTGTCATTAATCGCAATCCCCAAAGCTCCTAACTCATCATCTGACTCAATAACAACCTGTTGCGTTAAATCGCCTTTTCCGACTTTCTTAAATACATCAATCGCCTTAAATAAAGGTCTTACTATTTTTGTAGAAAGGTAGGAAGAAAAAACGGTAGTTACAATAAGGACTAATATTGAAGCGACAATGAAATACTTGATTAGACTACTTAAGCCATCATAAACAGATTTAAAGGAAGTTTTAACCGTTTCGGTAATGTTTGAAAAATCACTATCGTAAACACTAGAGGCAATTACCCATCCCCAAGGAGCAAAATAGGATACAGAGGCTGTCTTTGTCTGGGCTACAGTTTCGCCATTGGCCTTGTTTATCCAGGGGTATTGCGCTCTAAAGATAGGCGCACTTCCATCATCAGCTTTTAAGGTAGTTGCCTTATTGATAATATCTTGAACAAAAAAATTTCCGTTTGTGTCCTTGGAATCCCATACATTTTCCCCATCACGAAGGCCTTTCTGGGAGATAAGGTAAGTCCCTTTCTGAGCTCCTTCCGTACCCAAGACAAAAACGTACCCTGTTTTTCCCACAATTGTTTTCAAGATCTGCGTCCGAAGCTCTGCAGTTGATTTATTTAAGTCTTCTCCACAAAAGAGCATCCCTATGATATTTCCCGAAAAGTCCTTAATGGGTTCATAACTAGCGATATTCCAATCTTTAACAACAAAGGCTTTTCCTATGAAAGCCTTGGATTGTAATACGTTCTCTATAACAGCATTGTTGCTTCCATCTGGATTCCTTGCAGAGATGTATGTCCCAATAGCTCTACTCCCATCAAGACTTGTAACATTAGTAGCGACACGTAACATGTCTCCCTCTTGGTTCATTCGCTGGAAGACAGTAAATGTAACACCCGTTAAGGATTTCATTTCATCGACTAAAGGAACCGTATCACTAACACTGTGTGATTGCCCAAGCCATTGATTACCGAGCATTAACTTAGGCAATACGATTTCTTTTTTCTCTTTAGTCAATTGGTTAATTGCGGCCCAACTTACTTTCTCTGAACTTGACTGAGAAATTCCACCCACTTCCTTAATAAATCTTCCTGCTACAGCAAGCTTTGTTTGCAGACTCGATTCCACTGCTCGGTGCGTAATGACGCAAGTTTTATAAATACACTGAATCACTTTGTCAGAAGAATCATAAGCAGCTTCTAGGCATGGCTTAATGATCTCGGCTTCAGATTTAAGACTTCGCTTTTCAACGTCGATTTTCTTCCAAAACGTCAAGCAACAAAGCAAAGTGGCTGTTATTGCAATTGAAAGCACGTTGACGAACAATACCTTATTTTTTATCGATTTCATATGAGTAAACAACTGAGTTGAACTTAGTTTGCCTTTTTTTATAAAAAAAAGCAAGCCTAGAAACACTGTAGTGGAAAAAAATGAAAAAATCATTTTTAAAGAATTAGCACGGTGTTCTAATTTTTATTTTCTCACGAAAAGAAAGGTTTTCGCTTAGAAGCCTCAAAAACCTTTCCTAAAAGCAAGTGATTGTAAAGGGATTGAGAAAAAAACAAATTTTTAATAAAACAAGGCTTGACGGAAAAGGTGATTTTGAAGAATATTTCGTCCTCTTCTTTTATAAGAAGAAGATGTGCTGGCGTGGTAGCTCAGTCGGTAGAGCAGAGGACTGAAAATCCTTGTGTCGGCGGTTCGATTCCGCCCCTCGCCACCATTTTTAAAAGTAATTTTAAAAGTAATTAAAAAAAACATCCGAAAACCTTTCTTTTCACAAGAGGAGAAAGGTTTTCGGGCTTTCTAAAGGAAAAGCGAATGATTTGCCGCTTAAAATCTTACAGATTTTAAGCGGCAAATAAATCAACCACTCAGACAGATTTCCTAAATTTATAGTTTTTCCTAAAACATATTCTGAAAAAGGAAAATATCCGTTCATTTTTCGCGCAGGCGGACGAGGTTGAACACAACTTTCCCTCTCTTTGCATAACCCCGCAGAAAGATGTTAGTTTAAGTTTTCGAGCAGGCGTATGAGGTGAAGTTTTATGTTCCCTCCACGTAGACCCGCTGAAAAACTTTAGTTCAGTTTTTTGAGCAGGGGGGCAAGGTGAGGGCGAGGGAGCGTATTTAAATACGTGACCGAACACGAATCCGCAGCCCAACACACTCAAAACTTAAACTAACATCTTTCTGCAAATCTTGACAGTTCTGGAAGAAAAAGTCAGCATGGAAGGTCATGGCAGAGTGGTTATTGGAAAACGTCATACCTGATTCTTTGAGGAGCATAGTTGTGGGAAGGGTTTCTCGGGAAGAAATGGAAGGGGAAATCAAGGCGAATAAGGGTGGTGTTTTTTGGATTGTAGATCTAGAAGGAGCCAAAGATTGGGTCCATTGCGGAGACAGCCCTTGTATTTTTCCCTTAGATACACACCCCATTGACGCGCTATCCGAACATTTACAGTCTTTTTTGTCGGCTGATACTAAGCGGCTGCCTCACCTTAAAGTAAGCCCCTCGATATTGACCCATCTCACTGATTCGTATGACACCGCATTGTCTTTGCTCACGCGTATTACAGATACGACCCAACGCATCAGAAACGCCCAACGGTTGACAGGAGATGTTATCGCAAAGAATCTTTTTAGGAATCTTCCTCTTTATTTTTCGCATCAATTGCCGTCGACATTGGAAGCGCAGGAAAAGGGTTGGGGTGCTGTGATTGTCGGAGCCGGACCTTCGCTCGACGTAACGCTTCCCATTATCAAAGAATGGCTTGAGAAAGGATGGAGGCCGATCATCATCGCAACAGACAGCTCACTGAAAGCCTTAGAAAACATAGGCATTGATCCACACTTCGTTGTGGAAATAGACCCCTATAAAACTTGTGAAAGCTGTACATCTTCTGATTACGCCCGAGGGATAGGCCTATTCAGTATAGATTGCAATGAGAGTTGGCCCCAGCGATGGAACCAATTTTACATACTCCCTAAGAACGAGATAATAGAGCAGTTTTTTCAAAAGAATAACATCCAACAAGCGAGTTTGACAGCGTCTAGTAACGCAGGCCTTACCGCTCTTGCTTTTAGTGTGTGGTTGGGCAGCGGCTATTCTCTATTGATCGGAATGGATCTATCCACTGATTCAAATAGCAATCTTTCTCGTTATGCCAAGATTACTGGTCGTCCGAATGTGCTTTCGAACAGAGCCGATCTATTTACTATACCGGGAAATTTCCAACCCCAAGTCCTTACACCCTTTCTCTGCGACTGGGAAGCAACGGCCGCCTTTTGCCAAAAACAGGGACAAACACATACGATTATCAATTTCAATGACCGCGGAGCAAAGCTTCCAAGCACAAATCTCATTCCCCCAGAAAAGAAAGATGATCTGTACGCCATCTTGGAAAATACAACAGCCCCATTTGACGTTACAACGTTGACATACGAGCCCGCATCTATTCCTCAGGCTATTGCAAATAGCCTATATCAAAAACTTCAAAAAAATTGTGAAAAAATTCAAAAAGCATTACTCCCTCTCTCTAAGGGAGCATCGTCACCTTCTTCAAAAAAGGAAGCCCTTGGAAAGCTCGTTTGCGACGACGATATTTCGCTAATATTCAGTTCCTATGTCTATAATATCATGCAAGATCTCGTAGAGACAGCCGAAGTCCCCGAACCTACTTGGAATCAACATATTAACATACTTCTCGATCTCGCAGAATTTTGCATCGCGAGTTTGAAAGATAGAGACCTCTAAAAACTGCGGGGAAACTGCTTTTGGTCACCCAAGAGCGTTTCCCCCACCCCTTCCGAAAAGGAGGTAATATACGTTTTTTTTCTTTTCCCGCAAAAAGAAAGGGTTTCGCAACTTGTCGCCTCTCTTTTGCACCAGGCTATATCAATTAGTAAGATACGCTCGATTCAAAAGTACATCCCCTTTTTCGGTCCTAAATATGATATTTACAAACATAAAATGGGGTGGTCTAATGATACGAGCGTCTGTTAAAAACTCCCCTTTGTTTGAAAGACTTATAAAGTTTTGAGCGGTGCCATTACTTTCATCCACCGAATTGTTATAGGAATAACGAATAAAAGCAGAGTCATAGATCGGCTTTACAACCTTGCCGCTTTCATCAATGAAGTAGAGTTCGAAGCGATTCACGCAATCCGGCTTGGAAGAATCATTGTTTATTCGCAGGTTAATTTGGTATTTTTTATCATTGTATATATGATCAATATATACACCGGCCTTAGGCAACACCTTGCCAATGAGCGTATTGTCATTCTTTGCTTGTTTTGAAGAACTCGCAAAACTCGACTGCAGCCCAATAAATAAAAAGGATAATAATAGAACAATGTAACGACTTTTACTACGCATAATGCCTTATTATTCAACGCCTACCCTCAAAAGTCAATAGGTTTCAATAGGCTTGTTTTTTTAATACCGGGAAAACTTCCTTTTCGCAAGAAAAGAAAGTTTTCCCGGACCCTTTCAAAGAAAAGCGATCGTCGCGAAAGTAAAATCTATCGATTTTACTTTCGCGAAAAAAGGAAGATATTTCTACACGGACCCCATAGAAAGATGTTAGCTCAAGTTTTTTTCGAGCAGGCTGGCAAGGTGAACATTTTTTTATTTTTGCTTTATTTGCACAGACCCGCTGAAAAACTTTAGTTCAGGATTTCGAGCAGGCCGGCAAGGTGAGTGCGAGGGAGCGTATTTAAATACGTGACCGAGCACG
>MIDO01000126.1 GCA_001831055.1 Verrucomicrobia bacterium GWC2_42_7
CAATTGCAGAAGAGAAAGCGCGCCAAGAGGCGGAAATAAAGCTCAGTGAAATGGGAAAAGCGAAAGCTGAGGCGGAAGCCAAAGCTCAGTCAGAATCTGAAAAGGCAGAACACAAAATGGCCGAAGAAGGGGCTAAGTTAAGGGAGGAAAATGACCGTCTCGCAAAAGAAGCGGAGTTGGCTAGGGCAAAACAAGCAGAAGGAGTTGAACAGTTAAAGGCTAAAGCAATTGCAGAAGAGAAATCGCGCCAAGAGGCTGAAGTAAAGCTCAGTGAAATGGAAAAAGCAAAAGCAAAAGCTGAAGCTGCTGTCGCAAAAGCAAAAGCCGACGCTAAAGCAAAAGCTGAAAAGATTGAAAGTCAAGCAGCCCAATCTGCCGCTAAATTAAAGGAGGAAAATGTCCGTTTAGTAGGAGAGATTGAGTCTCTTAAATCTGAAAAAGCAAAGGGAATCCAGGGGATGGGTGAAGCGCAGCTGAGAGAAATGGAAAAGGCCTTAGCTGATGCAAAAGCTAAGGGACTTGAGGCTAATCGCCAAGTCTCCGAGGAAGCTGAAAGATTAAAAGCAGAAAACGAAAAGCTAGCCAAGGAGGTGGAGTCCAAAAAACAACAGACAGAAGAAGCTGAAAAGAATTTTAAGCAACTAGAGGCACAATTAAGAGCCGGTGAAACTGCAAAGGCAAAGGAATTGGAACAGTTAAAGGGCAAAGCAATTGCAGAAGAGAAATCGCGGCAAGAGGCGGAAATAAAGCTCAGTGAAATGCGAAAAGCGAAAGCTGAGGCGGAAGCGAAAGCTCAGTCAGAAGCTGAAAAGGTAGAACGTCAAGCAGCGGAAGATGCGGCTAAATTAAGGGCCGAAAATGCCCGTCTCGTAGGAGAGATTGGGTCTATTAAAGCTGAAGAAGCAAAGCGAGTTGAAGAAGTGGAAAGAATCCGGCGGGATGCTGAAGCGAAGCTGAGAGAAGTGACGAAAGCCGAAACGGATCAGAAAGTTAAATCGGATGCGGCAAATGGGGAGCGGGAACGTCAAGTGGAAGAAGAGGCTGTTAAATTAAGGGCAGCAAATGAAACGTTATCTCAAGAGCTAGAACGTAAAAGGAAACAAACAGAAGCAGCCGAAAGGGATTTTAAGCAACTAGAGGCAGAATTAAGAGCCGGAGAAGCAGCAAAGGCAAAGGAATTGGCACAGTTAAAGGCGAAAGCAATTGCTGAAGAGAAAGCGCGCCAAGAGGCTGAAATAAAGCTCAGGGAAATGGAAAAAGCAAAAGCTGAGGCGGAATCAGAAACTGAAAAGTTAGAACACCAAGCGGCAGAAGAAGCGGCTCAGTTAAGGGCCGAAAATGTCCGTCTCGCAAAAGAAGCGGAGTTGGCTAGGGCAAAACAAGCAGAAGAACTTGAACAATTAAAGGCTAAAGCAATTGCAGAAGAGAAAGCGCGGCAAGAGGCGGGAATAAAGCTCAGTGAAATGGAAAAAGCGAAAGCTGAGGCGGAAGCCAAAGCTCAGTCAGAAACTAAAAAGCTAGAACACCAGACAGCCGAAGAAGCGGGTAAGTTAAGGGCAGAAAATGCCCGTCTCGCAAAAGAAGCGGAGTTGACTAAGGTAAAACAAGCAGAAGAAGTTGAAAAAATACGCCGCGAAGCGGAAGCAAAAGCAATTGAACAAGAGAAACTGAGGCAAGAGGCGGAAATAAAACTCAGAGAAATGGAAAAAGCAAAAGCTGAAGCTGCTGTCGCAAAAGCAAAAGCCGACGCTAAATCAGAAGCTGAGAAGATTGGAAGTCAAGCAGCCCAATCTGCCGCTAAATTAAAGGAGGCAAATGCCCGTTTACTAGGAGAGATTGAGTCTCTTAAATCTGAAAAAGCGGGAATCCACGGGGTGGCTGAAGCGCAGCTGAGAGAAATGCAAAAGGCCTTAGCTGATGCAAAAGCTAAGGGGCTTGAGGCTAATCGCCAAGTTTCCGAGCAAGCTGAAAGATTAAAAGAAGAAAACGAAAAGCTAGCCCAGGAGGTGGAGTCCAAAAAACAACAGACAGAAGAAGCTCAAAGAAAGCTAAAACAACTTGAGGAACAACTTCAGGCCGGAGAAGCAGCAAAGGCCGGGGAATTAGAACAGTTAAAGGCAAAAGCAATTGCAGAAGAGAAAGCTTGGGCAGAAACCGAAATAAGGTTCATCGAAATGGAAAAAGCAAAAGATGAAGCTGTTGAAAAAGCAAATAAAGCTAGCGGGCTAAAAAAGTTGGATGAGGAGGAGATCTCTTCCCTAAAAGGCCAGTTGAAGAAAGTAAAAGGGGATTTGTTGATTAGCAAGGCCAACCAACAAAAACAAATTGAGATTGCACGGGAAGCTATAGATGCTGGCCAAAAGCAGCGTCGCCAAGAGGTAGAAGCCATACAAGCTCAAAGTAAACAGGAACGTGAAGGGAAGCAATCAGAGATCGAACGCCTCACAAAAGAACTTGCCGAATTAACGGAATTCAATGAATGCCTGGGTAAAGTTTTAGAGGATAAAGTCGCTGAAGAACAAAAACATTTCAATGAATGTGACCGTCTTTGTAAGCAGATAGAAGCTTTAAAGAATGAGAAAATTGCGGCAGGGGAAACTGCTGATCGATCAATACAGGAACTTAATCAGAGAAACAATGAATTAAACCAAAAGACTAAGGAACTTGAAAGGAAATTATCAATTGCCAATGCAAACGATGGCAAAACAAAGGAAATTTTAAAAGAATTTTCTGTGAGAAATGAGCTTCTTATTCGAGAAGTTGACTCATTAAAACAGGCTAAACAAGAAGCTGAGGTAAAATCAAAACAAACAGAGGAATCTCTAGCAGATGTCTCCATTAAAAAGGCTCAGCTAAATGAACAAAACCAAGAATTAATAGCAACGTTAGTAAAAATTCAAGAAGAACAAAAGAATGGACAACTTCAGTTTGAGAAGAAACTCCAAGAGGCTTACGGGAAGGCTGATGGCTTAAAGACATCGTTAACTCAAGCAAAAGAAGAAGCACAAAAACAAATAGAGAGCTTTGGTGGAAAAGTTGAACGAAGAGAATTAAAAATAGCTAGGCTTACTAAAGAACATAAAACGATTAAAGAAGAAAAGGCAAAATTAGTTCAGGAATTGAAACAAGTAACCGAAGAGGTTGGTAAGCTCGAACTCGCTATTAAACAAGAAATGAAAGCGCTTGAAGAAGGAAATGCAAAGCATGCTGCAGAGATCGAGTCAATGAAGAGAGCATTAGATGAAAAAGTCCGTAAAATTGAGGAAAATACCAGCGTAGCTCGTAGTCTAAAAGAAGGATATGAACTTAAGTTGGCTCAAGCAAAAAAAGAACAGGAGTACCTAAAAATAGAAGCCGCCAAATTAAGTAAAGAGAAGTCTGATGTGGAAAAGCGCTTAGAAGAAAAAGCATCACAAATAGAGAAAGACCGAAGAGAGGCAGAAGAAAGGCTTCTTCAAGTGCGACAACAACAACAGATTCAAGATGAGCAAATAGCAAAGCTTCTGGCTGAAGGAAAATTTTTAAAGTCAGAAATAGCTAGAACTTTGGCACAAAAAGATAAAGCTGAATCCGAAATGAAAAGGGCTATGGAAAGGCTTTCTTCTGAGGCGAAAAGCGAAAAAAAGCGTGCAAGTCTGTTGGAAGAGAAAAATAAGGGCCTTGATGGGGAATTAGTTGTTCTTTCTAAAAAAATTAAGGAAGTAGAAGCGGCTGCAAAAACAAAAGAAAATAGGGATATAGATGCCACTCAAATATTAGAGGCTGATCTTGAGGAAGCGATTACAAGAGCAGGAGCAGCAGAAAAGGCTCTGATTGAAATGCAACAACATCTTGAAGAATCAGAAGATGCAGTAAAATTCTTGAAGGAACAAGTCGATAATAAGGCTAAAGAAGAGACGCGAACAGCCATGGAGCCAGCGGAACTTATGCAACAAGATCTAGTTCCCTCCCCTCAACGTGGTGACAGACAAATTTCTCCAAACGGTGAACTTTGTGGAAAACCTCAAGCTAAAAGATGTCTACCTCCTCACACCGCTCGTAGGGCAAAATTAGAAGAGATCAGAGGAAGGGGGGGTGTTTTGAACGAAAGGTGTATTTCTCCATTAGAGGGAAATTCAAATTTAAGCTTTCCTAAAGATACAAAAGACACTCCCTCAAAGGAAATACTTGAGTTTATTGATCAAAACCTTTTTCAATTCAAAAGACATTTGGACGCCAAAGATTATGCTTCTGCAGTCCTTTCATTAAAAGAAGTGTCGCAACGCTGCCTGTCTGTTTTAAATTTTGTTCTAGATGGTCGCAATGAATTGAAAGCCCCAAAGGATACTTATATTCAGTGGTGCTACGATCATGTTCATTCTTCAAGAACGCAGTGTGACCGCTTGCGTATGAGGGAAAGTTCACGATTTAGCGCTATTGAAGTTAGTGAAATTGCATACATTCTGTATTGTGAAGCAAAAATTTTGGGTTTGGGATTAAATAACCAACAAGATGCGCAAGAATTATGTACTGAGGCTATTAGGCTATTGGAATCCTTAAAAGGAAATCTTACTCCAGAGGAAAAATATGGATTAGACTATAATATCAAAAACCTTCAGGAATTCATGGATTCAATCTCAGGAAATGGGGGCAAAAGGACTCCTGAAAGCCCCAATCCCTACGGAGCTACTACAGTGACAGGAGGCAATTTATATAAAAATTTAAAGGGAAAAAACCCAAAAGAAACAGAGGCTAAGGTTTGTCAGTATTTTACTGCGGTAAAGGATAAAGTTAAGGAAGTCGTAGATCAATGGAATGCCTCTCCTCCCTCAACAGCAAGAGAGAAAATTGTTATTCCTGAAAACGGTGACATCTTCTCCCTTGAATTATGGCGCTTACCAGAAGATGTTAAAACAGGCATCGTAAGCGCTATTTTTCAGTTGTATGGTACCATGTCCCCAGTGACTGATAAGGGGAAAAAGGATTGGCGAGATTGGAGTGAAAATGAGCTAAGTGCTGCAATCAAATTCATTAATGGAGGAAGAACAATTATGCAGCCTAAAAATAAACGCTTAGCGACCCAATTAGAAAACATTCAAGCGTTGTTCTAGTTCCCATATGAGGGAAACCGTTTTTAGGATTACGGAAAGGTAGCCTATTCCTCATTGGCGATCAGAATTTGTAAGATTTCTTATCGCCAAATCATTCGCTTTTTTTTCGCGAGCCTGGTCGTTTTTCCTTGTTTTTTCTCAGGAAAAAAGTTCTCAGGTTTTTCCCTTAAGCCAAAGGAAGGGAAGGGGCGAAGGAAAGGTTAAGGCCTGTGTGGTTTAGCCCAGCTGGGTCAATATGAGCAGCAAACGCAACCATTGAAGCATTGTCTCCTGTGTGTTTAGGTTCAGCCAAACAGAGTGGGATGTCATGGGACTCGGCTAGCTTTAGGAAGGTGTTTCGTAATTCTTTATTGTTAGAGACCCCGCCTGATATTCCCAAGCTTTTAAAGGTTTCTTGATTTAAGCCTTGTTTGGTTTTTGTCAAAAGTTGACCTATGACAGCATCTTGGTAACAAGCGCAAATATCTGCCATTGAGTTTTTGATTTCATCTTGATTCATAGATTCCAACTTATAACGTAAGCTGGTTTTTAATCCCGAGAAGCTGAATTTCATGTCACTTGCATCCGGGAACGCCCTTGGGAAACGATAAGCTTTTTTGTTCCCCTTTAATGCCTGCTGCTCGACAAGGGGTCCTCCAGGATAGGGCATTCCCAATAGTTTAGCTCCTTTATCAAGAGCCTCTCCAGCAGCGTCATCCACTGTTTGGGCTAGTAAATTAATACTCGAATCCGTATTAATTTTAAAAAGCAAAGTATTCCCTCCTGAAACAATCAATCCTAGGTGGGGTAGCAATGACTCAAAGACTTGCTTAAACTTCTTTGGATCCTGTTGATAAATGGGTAAAAAAGGCGAAAATGCATGTCCACGTAAGTGGTTAACTCCCAATACTGGAATTTCCCAAGCAATGGATATAGCCTTGGCCATTCCAATGCCAAGGGCAAGACAAGGAGCTAAGCCTGGGCCATAAGTCACAGCGACCCGATTGGCTTGTCGCATCTCAGGGCATTCCCTTAGAGCCCCTTGGAGCAATGGCCCAAAGTTTGTGAGGTGTTCCCTAGCCGCAAGTCCTGGAACAACACCACCATAAACCTGGTGTAATGCGATTTGTGTATGTACCCATTCCCCAATAATCCCTTCTCCTTCCTTGAAAACAGCAATTGCGGATTCATCACACGAGCTCTCTATTGCTAAGGTAATCATGTTATCATAAAATTGTGGCGAGAACCTTTCTCTTCAATAGAAGAAAAAAGTTTCCGGCCCCCTCTCTACAAATTTAATTATAACATATTGGGCGAAAGTAAATTTTTAATTTACTTTCGCCCAATGGTCTTTTGGAGGGAAAGGGCGGTGCGGATCTCTTTTTGAGGCTCCAAGTGACTCCGATACCCTCTATCTTTTTCATTTATTTTTTTAAAAATTTTAGGTATACTAACTACTCCGCAAAGCAGATTGGTCGACTATCATTTTTAAACACTAACTTCTTATCTCATGAAAAAATTAATCATCCTATCCCTCTTCATCCCCTCCTTATTGAGTGCTTCTTTTCTCGAATGGCTCTCTGGCAAAACAAAACTCGAGGACGTTGGCTTGTCGGCCAATCAACTGCATAATTTACAATACCATTTAGGCAAAAAATTGGAATCGTGGATGCCACTTTTCACTGCGATCTTAACGGAAAATCAAGTCCCTTCAGAGGAATTGGAAGCTGTACTCTTAGACCACAGTGATGCTGACCGTATTCCGTTTTTAACTTATTTAAAAAATAGAACGGCCACTTATCCATTTGAGTTTGGATACGAACCTGGAGAGGCTAGAGCTAAATTCTTGGAAAGACTTGTACAAACTGTCCACGAATGTAAAACACAAGGAAAAGACTTTCCGTATCCGCAAGTCGATGATCCCTGTTACCCAGCGCTCCATTTTAGGGGAGGGTTAGGTGATGCATTGATCAGAGAAATCTTATTGGACCTCGCCCCTTGGGCTGACGATCAGATGTTAGAGGCGAGCTATTATGCCTTGAGAGCTTTCTTGACAGAAAGGGCTCCAGAAATCGCAAAGCAAATTTCTATCCACAGTACAGAAGTTCCTTCACATGAAAAGAGCAGTTGCATTCGCTGTTGTCTTCTATGCTGTCTTCCCTGCTGTAGGTGTTGCGGCGAAACAACAACCAAAATAATATACGCTTTGCCGAATATTATCGGCCCGGTTCTAAAAACAGTTGTCCCTATCATCCTTCCGGTCTTGTAAGGAAAAGGTAGAAGCTTTTTGGGGCAAACGGCTTTTGGTCGCCCGGAAAGGGTTTCCCCTAATAGAAAAACGTGATTTCAAGTTTTCGAGTGTGTTGGTCTGCGGATTCACACTTCCTCACGTACGTATGTACGCTCGGTCGAGTTCACCTTGCCCGCCTGCTCGAAATCTCGAATTGACGTTTTTCTGCCCCCCCCTTCCGAAAAGGAGGCCATATGTGCTCTAATAAGTCCTTGCAGAACATTTTATGGCGCAAGTAATAGTTCGGAAAAATATCCCAAAAATTTCACTTGAAAATAAGCTTTTAGGGGAGATACTTCTTTACAATTAAAGCGAAACACAATGTTATTGTGTATTTTGGTGGGACAAGATAAAGAGGCCGAAATACTTCCCATCGCGTACCCAAAATCCTCAATTTTTTTGGTTAGGCGATTCTTTTTGTTTTTGTTCTCTTATTATAAACCCACAGAAAGAGGGGTCCGGCATTATCAATAGAAGAATATCTATATCATGAAGATACTGGCAATCAATTTTAAGTATTTAGGCGATGTGGCAATAATGACGCCGTCGCTGAGGGCTATTAAGGAATTTTATCCTGATTGCGAGTTGCATGTTTTGGTTTCGGAGGAGGCAGTTCCTTTACTTAAGCAAAATCCTCATATTGAAAGGGTGTGGGGATTCCCTCGTAGAAGGAAGGAGATTAAATGGGGTACTCTCAAAGACATCATTCATGATTTGAGAGCGCAGCGTTTTGATCGATCTGTTGATTTCATTGGTAACGATCGTGGGGCTATTTTAAGTCGCATTATAGGGGCTAAGGTTCGACTAGGACCCCTCGTTCCAAAAGGATTTTTAGGAAGAAAATGGTGTTATACTGAATGTATAGAACAAGCTGACGATACACGCCATGAGATCATTCGGACCTGGAATGTGTTGACGGCATGGGAAATACCGTTTTTCCCTCAAACCCCCCGAGTAGAAATTTTTCCCGACCCCGAGTATGAAGAAGCGGCCTCCCAACTTCTTCCCAAAAGAGGCATCGTTTGTCATTTGTCAACGAGCCAACCAAAAAAGGAGTGGCCCATTCAATATTGGGTGGAGTTTTTTGAAAAATGCTCACAATTAGATTTGCCTATATATTTCACAAGCGGGTACTCTCCCCGCGAGCAAATGCTTTTATCTGAACTTAAGCAGCATATTCCTTCCGCCACTTACCTCCCGAGATTTGATTCACTGGATCTATTTATTGCGACGTTGGCAAAGGCGTATTGCTTGATTTCTCCCGATACGGCTCCTTTGCATATGGCAGCCGGACTTGGGATTCCGACAATCGGGTTGTTTGGCCCAACTGCTTCTAGTCGTTGGGCTCCATTGGGGCGTTTGCATCAAGCCCTCCAAGGGGGACTATGTCCTTGTTCGGGGCACCTTCATGTTTGCCAACATTCCAATCGTTGCATCGATCAAATTAAACCAGAGCAAGTTTGGAAAGCTTTACAAACGCTTTTAAAAGTGCACCCTGTTTTTATTCCATGAATAGTGAAAAGCTCCCAATAAGTGTAGTGCTGATCGCGCATAATGAGGCGCATAATATTCGACGTTGTTTAGATAGTATAGCTTCATGGGTTAGCGAGATTATTGTTGTTGTCAATGATTGCACAGACGGTACCGACGCCATTGCTCGGAGTTATGGGGCCAAAATTTTTGAACATCCGTGGCATGGACATCGCGACCAAAAAAATATCGCAATCGGTTACGCAACTCAATCATGGATTCTTCAAGTTGACGCAGATGAAGAAGTTAGTGATGAGTTGAGGGGAAGTATTATCACGTTCATAGAAGAAAATGATTTACTATATGCAGGCGCTTATTTCCCGAGGAAAGTATGGTTTTTAGGTCAATGGATAAAGCACGGAGATTGGTATCCTGATTACAGTTTGCGCCTATTTAGGCGCGGAGCCGGGATTTGCATTGGTTCTCACGAACACGATACTATCAAACTGAACGGTAAAGCAAAAAAACTGAAAGGAGACCTCCACCATTACACTTATCCCTCGTTAAATGCGCAGATTCCCAAAATAGCCATTTTTGGAGACTATTATTTAAAGCGTATGTTAGAAGCAAAAACTCCATGGAACAGTTGGGCTGTTGCGTTTCGAAGCCTCTGGCGCTTTTTTAGGGCCTATTTCCTTAGGTTAGGATTCCTTGATGGCTTTCCTGGGTTTTACATCGCCTTTTACCAAGGCTTTGCCACTCTGTTTAGACACGCAAAACTGTACGAACACCTAAACAAAGATATTCATCCTACGCTTTAATCCATGTCAAAACACATCCTTGTTTGTGAACCACGTACTGAGGGACACCATTTCTACTGGTTGTTAAATATATGTGAAGATTTAATTCACGCGGGTTATATAGTTACCGTTGGCTTGGCTGGGCATGGAAAGACTTTCCTTTCTGCCCTCGAACAAAGAAACGCCTGTTTACTAAAAAATTTACGTATAATTTCAATTTGCGACACCCCTGTTCGTTTCAACGGAAGGGACCTAAT
>MIDO01000127.1 GCA_001831055.1 Verrucomicrobia bacterium GWC2_42_7
TTCTATTTTGCAATATGCTACATAGTCACTTTTATTTAGATGTGACGATCTTGGTATATACTAGGGTTTGGTTTAACAGAACGTAGGCTATTTCACCGAAGGTAAAGGGCCCTTCTGAGTCCTTTATGGTTTTTCCATTGAGTTCTCCATATAGGTAATTCAAGATGCAGCTGCATGTTAAGAATTTGTCCTTCAACGAACTGCTGTTTTTTGAAACGGCATCTCGGTAGGCATTGTCATAGTTATTTTGAATCGTTGTTAATTTATATTCCACATTTGGGAATACGGGAGCATATAGTTGGACTTTATTGTTTTCTAAGCCCTTGAAGCTGATGTTTATCAAAGACCCGTCATAATTGGCTGCTAATGGGTTTTTAATATTTATGCCATTATTTTTGATGAATTCATTGAAATTGCACTTCTTCCCATTAATGATAGCGATTTCTATCTCGAATCCGCTGACGTCGAAGAAGATGCTATAGTCTGATGTTGTTTCAAAAATATTAACAATATCTATTCCAAGTTGCCATGATTTATCAATAAAATCACAGTGAGTGGCTAGTATCTTATCGTGATAATACTCTTTGGTTTTTCCGTTGATTACAAAGGCCCTTCCATTGGGATCCGCCAAATTAAATCCGGAAACCCATCCATAAGAGGGGGTGGTAAATGCATCTTTTATGGAATAAACATCGCGAGCAAATTTTGAATGAACTTCAGATAATCCTGGAATAATGATATAAGTAAAACTGCTGTCTTTATTTTCCTTAAAAATATTGGGGATATTGTTTGCGTCGTACCATCTTGGATTCATCGTTCTTACGAATGGAGTCATGTTTTCAACAAACACATTTCCTTCTGTCATTATACCTCCGGCAGTATCCATGAAATAGGGGATAGACCCTCCTATCCAGTTTCCGAGGGGTAATGTCTTTAATAAATCGATGCTGCCATGTATGGCTAAAATATTTCCTGATTTAATTAATTCAGAAGCTTCATTTACGCTGTACAATCTCGTATCTTTTTTTAACATGATTTATCCTTATTTAAAAATATTTTTAATATCTTCTTCACACAATTTGTCGTTCTTCCTCAAGAACCCATACAATTCTTTTGCATACTCGTATCCCCCTTGCTTATTCGTCTTATATAGCATCCGAAGCCGCTGCAAAAGTATCTTTAAAGCCAAACATCTGATTTGGATACCCAATGTTTCTTCAAGTAGTGCCTTATAGTTTTGGTGCTCTGGCTCAGGAATCGCTGTTTTCATCGTTTTTAGATAAATTGTCAATTTTTGGTTACGTGCCTAGTGCATAGCCAATGTACGAAATTAAGCCTCCCTTGTCAATATAAACGACAATATAACCGAATGTCTTTAAGGTTGTTAGGAGTGGCGTTCTTTTGAAAATGGATTCCTTAATTTTCTTTTTGAAGAAGTGTATTTTCTCTATTAAGGATGGAAGAAAGAAAATGTTCCGCTTGGAGAAAAAATGAGGTGGTCGATGAATCGGATGCCTAGATGTGTGCAAAGGAATTGGAGAACGTCTGTCAATTGTTTGTCGTATTCGGAGGGTTCTGGGCGTCCAGATGGATGGTTGTGGGCAACGATGATAGCGGAGGCGGAGTGTGTTAAGGCGGACTCTATCACTTTTCGAGGGTAAACGGCTGCCTGGTCTACCGTTCCTTCGGCAATGCGGTCAACGCCATTTCTAAGCAAACGCAATTGACTATCTAACGATGCAACTTCGAAAACTTCGTAATCGAGGCAACCGATGCTAGATTTCCAAAAATTTTCTATTTTCTTAAAAGAGTCAAATACAGGTTGATCTTCAGCGACATGGTGTAAATAAACATTGGCTGTTTCTTTAATTATTTTTAGCGAAGTAGCCGCAATATTTCCTATTCCCTTAACTTTTTGAAGATTTTGAGGAGAAGCCTCTAAAATACCTCTTAAGCTGCCAAATTCCTTAACCAATTCCTTTGAAATGCCCTTTACGTCTTTGCGTGGAATGCACAAGGTTAGCAGCAACTCAACGATTTCGTGTTCCACGAAGCCGTTAAATCCAGCTTGCAAAAAACGTTGCCTTAAATTTGCTCGATGCCGATTATGTATCTTTTTCATAATAAAGCGCTTGTGGTGAATGGTTCTTTGCGGATTAAAAGCGTTTTCCTCAATCTCCTGTCCGAAAAGGCCTTAGGGTCTGTCTTTTTTATTAAAAGGGTGTCATTATAATCAAAATTATTAAAAATCGAGTCATTTATACAGTTCACTTATCGCATAAAAATTTGTTTAAGCAAGATTTCGCATTCAAAGATTGACTGTTGACGTCTTCATTTGTAGCTTTTTAGATCACTTCATTTTAACCGTTGTGTCAGGATCCCCTAAAATAGCTGATAGGAAAGTTGTAACGCGCGTATTGACCGTCGAGAATAAGATGGGAGTCCATGCGCGTCCAGCTGCTATGATCGTCAGAACAGCCAATAAATACGAATCGGTTGACTTGCTTATAGAAAAAGATGACGAACAAGTGAATGGCAGAAGCATTATGGGCGTCATGATGCTCGCTGCTGGGTGTGGATCACAACTTCGTTTTATAGCGACTGGCGAAGAAAGCCATCAGCTCATTGATGAAATGGCTGCCCTCTTTCTGCGTAAATTTGAAGAAGAGTAAATTTACGTTCGTTTAGAAGACATAATGGCTTTCAATCATTTAGTTGATTTACGTAACATTTTGAGCTTCAGTGGGTTATTGTTTGTTTTTAGGGGGGTGAAGCTGTTCTTCCCTTTCAAAAAGATAGGCTTCCGAATGTTACTGTACTCCCTGTTTTTAGGCCTAATGCCGTTTGTGGGGAAGGGGATGGGTGTCGAGGTGGAGGCAATTCCGGAATATAAGGTTGTCTCACCAGGGATGGATTTTGATCTTGCGATCTGCTTTCGCATCCCCCGAGAGGTACACATTTATGCAGATCCCCCAGGACAGGTTGGCTTACCTACAACAGTACAGTTATTGCTTCCCCGAGGGATTGAACTAATCAAATTTTCATGGCCATCTCCCGATATTTTTAAAGAAAATGGGATGGTTTCTTATGGATACACAGGAAATGTTAGAGCCTTAGCTAAGCTACATGCGTCCCATGACATTGATCGATCTAAAAAATGTATAAACTCAAAAGTTGATTGGCTTGCGTGCGGAACGAATTGCGTGCCGGGATCTGTTTCTCTAAATACATGTGTCACCGTTGATTCTGCCTCGGTTAGAAATCAAAATTTCTTTAAAGGAGATTGGTTGAAACCTATTGGTTACGAAAAAGATAACGATATTGATGTTTTTCTGTCTAAAAAGACCTGGTTCCTTTTTTCTCTGGCTTTCCTTGGGGGACTGATACTTAATTTAATGCCCTGTGTGTTGCCGATGATAGGAATAAAGATCTTGTCGTTTATGAAGCAATCGCAAGAGGATAAGACTCAAATTCGACTTCATGGTCTGTTTTTTTCGATGGGGATTATTGTCGTATTCTTAATACTTGGCGGAGTTTTGTTGTTTATAAGGGCTGTTGGTATTGAGGCTGGATGGGGCTTTCAATTACAAAACGAGCCCTTTGTTGTCTTTCTAAGCCTTTTATTTTGGATAATAGCGCTCAACTTCCTTGGGATCTGGGAAATTCCCTCTATTTCTCGGTTGGGCGAGTTGAGGTTTTTTAAAAATTTATCTTCAATAATACGTCTTCCTGTAGGGGTGGAGCCGAATGAAACAGCAAACAAGCGGGGCTTCAGTTTTTTGGCAAAAATTCCCTATGGTTCCCTTTTTTCAGGAATGATGGTCTCTATCGTTGCGACGCCATGTACAGGTCCTTTTATGGGAACCGCATTGGGTGTTGCCTTAATCTCTCCTCCTCTCATAGCTATGATGATCTTTTTTGGCTTGGCATTAGGGCTGGCCAGTCCTTTTCTTATCCTTTCATTTTTTCCGGATTGGGTAAAAGGATTGCCTAGACCAGGAGTTTGGATGGAGAGATTTAAACGAATCTGTTCAATTCCTTTATTTGTAACTACTTTTTGGTTATTGTGGGTTCTTCCTCGAAATACAGCCTCGTGGGTTTCTGGTATTTTAATCGGTTTATCTTTGCTTATTTTCATGCGCGATCGAAAGCATTGGGTGATTCCTGCAATACTTGTGCTTTCAATATTAGGCTTTTTATCGTCGTCTCTTATAAAAACGCCTGTTTCTAACGACTTGCTTCTTAATTGGGAACCTTTTTCTAAGCAACGCCTTATTGAATTGAGAGCCGCCAACCGTACAGTGTTTGTAAACTTTACTGCTTCTTGGTGCCTCACCTGCCAAACTAATAAAGTAACTACGTTTTTATCAGGGAAAGTGGTTAAGCGTTTTAGAGAACTGAACATAGCCACACTTGAAGCCGATTGGACAAAGCGAGACCCCTCTATTACAGAAGCCCTCAGGAAATTAGGACGTGCTGGAGTTCCGACAAGTGTTATTTACTTGCCCGATCAGAAAGATCCCATCATCCTCCCCGAACTGCTAACCCCTGATCTTTTACTGAAGGAAATTTAGGGGGAAAAGTGAAGCATCGTAAATAGCATAGAGAATAGATACGCGGAAACCCTTCTTTCTGAGGAGAAGAAGGGCTTTCTGAACTTTTCCAAGAAACACTTTTAATAATCGCATAATCAAAACCTTACGGTTTTTATTATGCGATGGATGAGAAGTCGCCCCAAAAAAAAATACTGTATTCATTTTCAATACGTTTGACTATATCTGGCAGTCAAAGTGTTGCGGGTTTTCAAAATATTGCCAAATAAATTTAGCCCATTGCATTTTTCGATGTAAACCTCAAAAGCGCCTCGACTGTCAATATAGCGTAAGACATTAAAGTTCTTACAAAATAAATTCCCTCGCCCAAGAAAAAGCGCTAGATTTTTCTTGGGCGATTATCGCTTTTCTTGGGAAAGCGCGAATTTTTACATGTTTTTTCTTTTCCCGCGAAAAGAAAGGTTTTCGCAACTTGTTATGACTTAATTTGCTTATGCTATATGGGCATGGAAGCACTTCATTATGCCAATGACAACGAATTGTACGCCCATCGCGCTCACAACAAGACCCGAAAGCCGGTAACTCAATTTCAATATCATGGGGGTCAGCCACTTAGATCCTCTGCATGTAATCTGCATCAAAAAGTAGAGTAAAACTATCGATCCTACAATCGAGACACTTACTTGCAATTTGCCTATAATAGGAGATCCCTCATTCGCGCACATAATGGCTGTAGAAATACAACCAGGCCCTGCAATCATGGGGGATGCTACTGGAATTATGGAAATATCCCTCGTTTTGAGACTGATATTTTTTTCTTCTGAAGAAATTTGTTCGTCTGGCTCTCTTGCTCTAAGCATTTCAAGACCAATCACAAATAATAAAATACCACCGGCAATACGAAAAGCATCGATCGTAATCCCTAGCATGGATAAAAGAGCCTCGCCTGTAATAGCAAAAAACAGCAAAATCCCCATCGCTACCATGCAACTGACTTCTACCGTCTTAATCCGCCTTTCTGGAGTATAGTCAGGTGTCATGCTGATAAATACTGCAACCGTGGCTAATGGGCTCATAGCCATTGTGATCCTTATAAAAGAACTTATGATGTGATCCATAAGGGACTCGAAGCTAACAATGACCCTCGGCAAGTCAAGAGCCATTTGGAAAATTAAAACTGGTACCCCCACGGGGAATTGAACCCCGGTTTTTGGAATGAGAATCCAATGTCCTAGCCACTAGACGATGAGGGCTAAAAAGAATCAGATCAATACAAATCTTTTTAATACTCCCGTCAAGTCTCTATTGAAATTTTTATAAAAGATGTCGGATTCCACTGAATATTTTGAGGCAGCGGTTTTTATGCAAGGGGGAAGCCATTTTAATGAGGCCAAAATGCGCTTCCAAAGAGTTCGATATCGCTCCTCTTTTTTAGATAGGGAGTTTGGTGAAAAATTAATAGTCTCCTCAATGCTGTGTTTCCAATCCTTTTCCCTAAAAAGAGTTATTTTGCAGAAAGCATGAAAAGATCTATCGGTTTTCCTGTTGAAAAGATCTTTTCTTGCCTTTGCAAAGAAATTCTGCCTTTTAAGGCAATTAGCTATACTTTTGTTTATGTGGTATAAATGTATCATGTGATATAAATGTTATAAAAGTTATGCCTTCTATTATATCACAAAAATGCAAGGTTTCGTTTGATCCGTTTGATCTGTTTGATCAAATTCTTTAACTGATTGATTATCAAATTAAGATTTTTTCTGAAAGTGCGAAACCCTTTCTTTTCGCGAGAAAAAACGTGGAAAAAGTTTTCCGAATCTCCCTTCTCAATGCATTTAACTATAAAAAGAGAGAGCTTAAGGGAACCGCTTTGGGGGGGACCAAAAGCGATTCCTTCAAGCTCCCTTTTTTGGGATTGCTTTTTTAGAGATATTTTGGATTTTTTTGCTCTCTAATCAAACTTTTATATTTTGTTTATTTTTGTGGCACTAAAGCCTTCTCTGCTGTATTGACCTCCGGACTAGGCTCTGGCACTTCGTTGAGGTTAATAGAAGAAAAGGTTTTTATTATGCTTTTTATGGTATTTAGAGGAATCTCTACATCTACACCCAAACTACCGTTTTGCATCGTCCCTGTAATTGTTATGGGGCTCGTGGGGTTTTTCTCTAAAAGTGCGATAGTTTCCGCAAGGTTATTTTGACTTGTTTGTTTTCTCAAATCTTCCAGGCTGGCTTTAATTATTTGGTCCATATTCAGGGCTGCTGAGAGAAAAGCATTTTTTTCTAATCTGGATAACGAGCTAAGATTGTTTTTTGGACTCTTTTTTTCGCTGATATTATCAATCGCTTTTTCTATCATTGGCTGGGAATTGCCCATGATAAAATAGCCTTTTGATGCGGTTGCGTGGCTTGTAGAGGTGCGGCTTTCGATTATCTTATTGGTCACAGCCTCCTTTTTGGTAGTTATTAAATCTGTTCTGAGTATTGTGTTGCCCTTATAATTTGCAAATTTTTCATCAACTTTTCCCTCTAAGGTTAAGCAACTTAAGTCCATGAAATTTGGAAGAATTGTATTCACGAAAAAGAGAGAGAATTCCGTTAGCGTGGAAGGCTTAAAGTTCTTTCCTCCCATGCAAATAAAGTCACCATTTCCTTTTGCCGAATAAACAATTGTGCCATCACTTTCGCTTTGTACCTTGTTATACTGCTTCTGCAAAAGCTTTAATGTTTCCGAGATCCGCTGTTTGCTTTCCTTTGTCTTTGCAACGGAAGGCGCTGTCTTTTTTTCAGAAGCAATGGCGTCTTCGATGATAAGCTTAAATAAGTAATCTGTATAAGCCTTGTTACTTTTTGTATCCAGTTTCGAAACGTAAGAAAGTGCATTGTCTTCTGCATCTACGTGCCTCGCCCAATCTATAGAAGTATCTCCGACTTTTTGGGACAGGAACTTGTATAATTCAGTCTTAGGTAATGCCTTTATTAATTGTGCTATAGACATTTGTTGATCATCAACATTCAAACCCCAGGCGACCGATTTAACTGATTTTAACTCCTCAAAAAAACGAGTGAAAAAAGGGAAAAAGTTTTTGAGCGTAAGATCGCTTAGCAACCCTTCTTTTGAACTTTCTATTTTTGAATGAAAACCCGAAATATAAATTTTCAGTTTGATGTCTGTGTTGATGCTTTGTTTATTAAAATCTATCAATAGACGTTTGTTTTTTATCCGCTCAAAAATAGTCGAATCAGTAGAAATAAACGTGTAGTCTCCCTCATTGTTTAGGAATAAGCCGTTTTCGGTGAGTTGCTTGCGTACAACGCTTTCCTTCAGAAACTTCGCTACAATGACAAATGGCGTTTTATCCTTTTCTGTATCTTTAAAGAAAAAAATGGTAGAATTATCCTCCTTCGAGAGACCCGGATAATCTGGATACCCAAACGGCGTCAAGGCCCAAAACAAAAACGTTTCACATGTCTGGTTTGTTTGTAACTGCTTGATCGTTTTTATAATTTTATCAGATACAGCAGGTACGCCCCTAATTTTTGCATACCCTATCAATTTGCTGCCTTCGTCCTTGCTGACCTTATTCGCATGAATAGGTAAAATTACAAAAACCGAGATCAGCAACAAAATAAACTTTTGCAAGGGCCAAATTCTCCTCATTCTCCCAATTTATCACAATTGCCCTTTTTTTTGCAACGAAAATTTCTATGTTAGATAGGAAGTATCTTTTTTTCTAAGGAGGGATCCCCTTTGGGTCCTTCAAAAGCACGTCCTCCCACGGCCCCCCCTCAGAAGAGGAGGTTATGCGAGTAACACGCTTTTTAATAACATGTTACTCGCAAGTAAGCTATTGTTTATTCTTGTGCCTCAAAAACGTTTTTCTAAAAGAGAAATTTTTAGAGGAGTCCAAGTTTTTCTCTTGCACTTCGTCGTTATAGCATCCTGCAATTAAATAACTACAACTCCTTTTCTTTCGCCGAAGAAAATTTTTAGGATTTTACTGAGGCGACATTCGCTTTTCTTTGGAAAGTGCGAAAACCTTTCTTTTCCCGCGAAAAGAAAGGTTTTCGCAACTTGTCGCTTCTCTTTTGCAGCATGCTATAAAGAGGCGAGAAGACGTTTCTGAAAGCAATATTGATGTTTTATTGAATTTACGCATAACTATACAGTTATGCGTATAACCTTCTTCTTGGCAACTTGGGCGTGCCTAAAAACCCTTTTTTTCTCAAAAGCAAAGAAGAATATTTTTAGCGAAGGGAAGTCCTTTGGGGCAAGGGAGTTGGAGAAACCACTTTGGGAAAGTCATACATTTTCACCGAAGGTAACTTTTTATGGGAAAGGAGGTTTTTCTCTCATTTTTGTTATTTCCATTGTGGGCGTGATGGGGATATTGGTGATGGGGTTGTTAGGGCTTATCGATAATAAGGCGAATTTGGATCATGTTCGATTAAGGCAAGCGATTGTTCGTCAACAAGCAATGAGTGTGTTGAACTTGGCATTGAATGAATTGCAAAATGAGTTTGGACGGGATAATGCAGTAACAGATGCTGTTCATATCCAAAGAGAAATAGAGTTTGAAGAGGGCCCGGGAGGGTGTACTCATTTGGGGTATTCTTGCAAACCTCTTCCGCCCTTGGGAGGAGAGGATGAAAAGGCAACGACCCTGTCAGAAGGTTTGAGGGATTGGCACGTGTCGCGTATGGGATTGCAAACAAACCCCGTGAGTGGGGGACTGAAGAAAGATTTCCTGGCTTTCCTTAAGGATTATGAGAGAGAAGAAGATATTTTTACAAAAACATCGGATTTCCCCCCTCCCCCAAGATGGAGTTTTTTGAAAGACTTTTGTGCGGATTTCAAGAGAGAGGTGGATCCCTTCCCTAGGCTACCGTTCTCTTTATCGCCCCTTGAAAAGGAAAAACCTTTACTCGAGAAACAGCTTCCTTCTCCCAAAGGTGTTTATCCAATTCTTACCGATGTCTTCCTTGGTTTTCGCTTTAGTTTAGAGACAAAAGGTATTCCTCCTGATGTTAAATATTTTGTTAATTTGCACCATCTTATTGGTTTTGAGCTGTGGAATCCTTATTCTGTAGCTCTTGCCAAACATGATTATCTTTTAAAGTGTTCGTCTTCTAGCCCCGTCCTCATAAAGATCGAAAATGGGAAGAGTCGAGCAGGTCAGCGCGATTCTTCAATTGATATAACGGGTGATGGGCTCCAATTATTTAATCTTTCATTCACGGATGGCTTCGCACCTGGAGAGAAAAAACGTTTTTACTTAACGTCGCCTGAATCACGGT
>MIDO01000128.1:0-9191 GCA_001831055.1 Verrucomicrobia bacterium GWC2_42_7
TGATGGAGGCATGCTGGCTATAATTCTGTTTTTCAAATTTTGGAGGAAAGGATTGGAGGGTAGCGAGTATTTCTGTCGCGAGATCAAGGACTTGTTTCGTAAACTGGTACGTAGAAAGCATTATTTTTTTAATTTTCTCTTTAATAATGGCAGGATCTGATGGCGTTTTGCAGTGTGCCTTTAACTTACTTTCTATGTTGAGGTTGGATTGAGAACCCATCCACTGAAGGGCGGCATCGAAGGTTAAGTAGGGAGCACCTGTGATTTTTGCGCCTAGGCGGGATGTATTGATAAATTCGATACCTGGATGGAAGGCAATCATCTGCTCAAAAATCTTTAGGTACGTATACAGACGTTCTTCGGAGGGAACAGAGGCAATGACATTGCCCTGAACCATGCGACACTGGCGGACATCCATATGGACGCGTTGTTCGTCGGCATAAAATGAATCGAGCGTATGCGTTTGCCCTGCCGCTGTGACTGCGAGATCTTGCCCAACGAGGCAAATTTTATTACAACCCAAAATGGATGCAATATCTGCAATGCAAGCAGAGATGGTTCCTTGTTCGGAAACCATAGATCCCTCAGCTTTCCCTAATCGCTTCCGGATGCTCTTGACCAAAGGATGGTTGCCTGTCCATGTAAGATTTTGCCCAGCAAACGCTTTTACAACTTTGGGATTTACAAAATAGGGACTGATGAGGAAAACATTATCGAGCGGACACCCTGCATAACCCTTAAACGTGTCCTCTCTCGGATCTGCAGCAAGGGTGATGTGTGGGAATAGATTGTTGTTGGCCAACTTCCTATAAGCGCTATTCACGCAAACAATGAGTGCATGATCTTTGACTTTGTGCAAAAATTCAATAGACTCATCTAGCGAAGGCCCTGCAGAAACTAAGACTAATGGAATATCCCTAAAACTATCCTTTAACACCTCGATATCCGGGGCGTCGATTAAATACGATAAATTCTCAAAAATGACTTCTTGCCAGAAAGCAGAATCATCCACATTGGTTTGTTGAAGCCGCTGATAAACAATATATTGATGTTCGCACAACGAAAGTAGTTTCTTGTAATAATCCTCATTCAAGGAATAAAGAGGAGAATAAATAAATCCCAGTAACCGCTTCTTATAAACCAATTCCATCTGGCTGAAAATGGTGAAAAAGGTTTCATCCGTCTCACCCGTTGCTAAAAAAAATCGCGGATTTTTCAGCAATTTCGAGCAATCTATACAAGAAAAAATAGCAGCCAACCATAAAGGATCGTGCTCTACAACAAATACAACGGATTCTTTCTCTAATTTTAAGAGCAATTGCTCTATGTGATAGCCACTCCCAAATCCTGGAACAACGTTACAGCTGTCGTCCTTCATATCGAGAGACCTTATCCAATGCGAAACTAATTCCTTACTATGTTCCTTCCCATACGGGCGAATCCCTTCATTATTATAAGAAATACAAAGCGGCTTATCCTCCTCAACCCGAATAACCGGAATCGGAGACGCCTTTATCGCCGCATTGATCCGCGATAACACAATCGGAAACCGCTCGCGTAATATAACTTCATTGTTCAAAAGAAGATTCATGGGAGTAAAAAGTTAAAAGGGTGTATCCGGAAACCTTTCTTTTTAAGAAAAAAGAAAGGTTTCCGGACCCTTCCTAAGAAAAACTAACGATCGCCCAACCAAAATCTATCGATTTTATTTCGGCGATGGGAAGAGTTGATCTTCCCTTTGACTATATGATAATGGAGATGTTTCACAACTCACTTTATAGGCGCAATCACTTGCATTTATTTGGCGATTAAAATCTGCAAGATTTTGGTCGCCAAATCATCCGCTTTTCTTTGGGAGAGCCCGAGAACCTTTCTTTTCTCCGCGAAAAGAAAGGTTCTCGGACCCCATTAAGGCAAAGCTTCAAAGTAGGGTTTGATTGTTTTTTTCAAAAAGTCCAGAGATGAAATAAGTTGAGGGACAAGGCGAAATCCTATGACCTCTGCAACCATCCCAACATCTTTATTCTTTGAAAAATTTAAAAACGCCTCAATGGAACCATCTATGTCACTTTGTAACTTAGATAGAGGCTCGGACCAATCGGGAGTATGCTTTTCTGCAAAATCTCTAAAACTTTGCAAAGTTTCTAAAATGGGCGCTATTTGCAGCAAAAATGAATCGATTTTAGGCACAAATTCAGAAAAAGGCCTCGAAAGAATAGGAAGATAATTGAGCTCCGGTTGGCGAGGAAGTGTTTCAAAAAACGTTACCTGCTGATCTATTAGTTTTAGAAAAAATTCACGCTGGGCCGCGGTCGTAATGACAATCTCCCTAAATGCATCCAACTTCTTTTCCAGCATCGAATTATGCAAAGGCTTCCCATCCACTAAAAACGAAACCACATACCGCTTCTGCTGCTCTATAAGATCAAAAATAATGGTAACAAATGTGGCTAAATTCTCAGGAACATTTCCCGAAAAAACAACATCCTCCCCATCCACAAAAATCCTAAAAACCTCTGCCATAGCCGCCCTCCATCATATAGTGAACGACCTTGCCAAAGCAATAAAAACCTTGGGGAAAACTGCTTTTGGTCACCCAAAAGCGTTTTCCCCAACCCCCTTTCCGAAAAGGAGATCGTTGCGCGGATATAAATTCCTTACGGAAATGATATCCGCGCAAGGACTTCTCTTTCGGCATAGATCTGAGAAAAAACCTTAAGAATAAGGAAAAAGCTTAAATAGAACATCTGTTCAATTTTGAACAGGCGGGCAAGGTGAACAACTTAATTCTTTATCACCCTTTCATAATCCCATGATGCGCAGAAAGATGTTAGTTTAAGCTTTCGAGAAAAGGCGGGAAGACACCATGACGCCAAGAAAGGGATTAGTTCAGGATTTTGAGGAGGCGGGCAAGGTGAGCACGACCGAGCGTACCTACGTACGTAAGGGAGTGTGAATCCGTAGCCCAACGAACTCAAAAACTGAAATAATCCCTTTCTTGGCGCCCCGTAGGGGATTCGAACCCCTGTCGCTGGAATGAAAATCCAGTGTCCTAGGCCGGGCTAGACGAACGGGACTGCTCACTTAAGGCAGGTAATCATTAAAATAATTTTATCTTTTTCAAGTACATTTTTCAAAAAAACTCAAATAAAAGGCAATTTTCCCTAAAAATTCGATAATTTTGGCAATTTTTTGAAAAACTCAAACGTTGATAATCAAATGGATGGAAAATTTAATCAAATGGATCAAACGTATCAAACGTATCAAACGGAGTGTAACCCCCATCTGATATAATAGAAGGCAGAAAGAAGTTAGTTTAAGTTTCGAGTGTGTTGGACTAGGATTCACGCTTCAGTCACGTACTGCAGAAAAACATGAGTTCAACTTTTGAGTGTGTTGGACATTCGGACTCACATTCGGTCACGTACGTATGTACGCTCCCTCATGTTCACCTCGTCCGCCTTCTCAAAAATTGAACTGATGTTTTTCTGCGGATCAATGTGAAGGGAGTAAAAATCGTGCTCACATTGTCCACCTGCTCGAAATCCTGAACTAATGCCTTTCTGCAGGCATCTAGGACTCTATATTATTATAGTCAAGCGTATTGAAAATGAATACAGTATTTTGTTTTGGGACGTCTTCTCATTCATCGCATAATAAAAACCATAATGTTTTGATTATGCGATTATTAAAAGTGTTTCTTGGGAAGGTTCGGAAACTTTTCTTTCTTCAGAAAGAAGGGTTTCCGCGTATCTATTCTCTATGCATTTAACTATATCAAAAAACTAAAAAACTCACCTTATGAAAAATAAATTATATTCAAAAAACTAAAAACGGTTCCCTTTCTTTTTGAGATGAAAAAGAAAGGGGCTCCGGCATCATCGATAAAATTGACTTTATTACATACAGTCTTGCGCGAAAGGAAAAATTTTCTAAAAATGGCTCCTGGGCAATGTGGTCCGTGTCGGAAGGGGGGAGCAGATGGAGACTTTTCTTGGCGGACCGAAAGAGGTCCCCGTACAACAGAGACATAAAAAATTTATGAAAGATGTTATCAAAGTGGCAGTTACAGGTGCAGCTGGGCAGTTAGGCTATGCGCTTCTCTATCGTTTGGCTTCTGGAGAAATGTTTGGCCACGAACAGCCGATAGAACTTCACCTAATCGAGTTGCCGTCGGCCATGACAGCATTGTCCGGTATAGCGATGGAGCTGGAAGATTGCGCATTTCCCTTGTTAAAAAAGGTTGTCATTACCGACAATCTCAAGCAAGGCTTTGACGGCGTTAATTGGGCCCTGCTCATCGGAAGTGTTCCTCGTAAACAGGGAATGGAACGCAAAGACTTATTGGGGATCAATGGGAAAATTTTCGTGGACCAGGGCAAAGCAATTGAAGAAAATGCGGCCGCTGATGTGAGAATTTTGGTCGTTGGCAATCCTTGCAACACGAACTGCTTGATTGCCATGAATCACGCAAAATCTATTCCATCCAATCGTTGGTTTGCCATGACCCGCTTAGATGAAAATAGAGCAAAAACACAATTGGCACTCAAAGCCGGTGTCTCCGTTGACCAAGTCACAAATATGACCATCTGGGGGAATCACTCTACCACTCAATTCCCCGACTTTTATAATGCCAAAATCAATGGACAACTTGCATTCGACGTTATCCGAGACGAATCTTGGCTGAAAGACACGTTTCTCTCCACTGTACAAAAACGTGGAGCAGCCATCTTAAAAGCTAGAGGTTTTTCATCTGCAGCGTCTGCTTCAAGTGCGATCATTGATACCGTCGTGTCCCTAACCACGCCCACAAAGAACGGTGACTGGCACAGCGTCGCCGTACCCTCTGATGGTAGCTACGGAATCGAAGAGGGTATCGTTTGCTCACTTCCAATCCGCACCAACGGAAAAAACTACGAGATCATCCAAGGACTCCCCCTCAACGACTTTAGCAAACAGAAAATCGCCGTCAGCATCGCTGAATTAAAAGAAGAGAAGGGACTAGTATTTGGGGAAAACGGCTTTTAGTCGCCTAAAAGCGTTTTCCCCAAGCCCCTTTCCGAAAAGGAGCTATTTGCACGGATATAAATTCCTTGCGGAATTATCTTATTGAGATGACTGAAGAAAAGATAAGTCGTGACAAAAAGACCTTTTCCGCCTAAGTAAAATCAGTAGATTTTACTTAGGCGGCAGTCGCTTTTCTTTGAAAGGGTCCGGGAAACCTTTCTTTTCCGGAAAAGAAAGATTTCCCGGCTCTTCTTATGATCTTAAAACCTATGATGATATTTTCTTACATAAAGCGAATGGGACTTTTGTTTTTTTTATCAATAAGTCTTTTTGGTTCTCCTTCGAGGGAGGGGGATGAGGGAGCTTTTTCTCGAATTGCTGAGGATTTAAGAAAGAACCCGATGAACCGATTGGAGTTGTTAAAAAGCGCTCGTTTTAAGAGAGATTGTTCTTTTTGCTTTGAGTTAGCGCACCTTCCGAGAAAGGGGAAGGAAGTTGTTTTTTCGGGAGTACTTTTTTTGTCGGAGAATTCATTATTGATTAAGATTGAGCCAAAAAATGAGACCTCGTCTTCCATTCGTATTCTTTGCAGGATGTCAGAGATTCCACAGACTTGGGTAGTGGAATCTGGAAAACAGAAGGAATTAACGGCTGCCGAGCTTTTTTCTCCGATTATCAAAGGACAATTGTTCAATCCTATCGATCTTTCCCGGGCTTTTCTTCTATGGAAAAATCCAACGTACGAAACGTTCAAGAGAGTCAAAGGGCGCTTTGCTTATCTTTTCTTAGCGGATTTACCTGCAGAATTGAAAAAACACGGATTATTGTATGAAAAAGTTCGAATCGTTATAGATGCGCACTTTAGCAGCTTACTTCAAGCCACTTACCTATCGTCTAAAAAAGAAGAGCTTCGGGATTTTTCCATATTATCATTTAAAAGGGTCGATGACGAATGGATTCCCAAAGGAATCGAAGTTTTTGATAAAAAGACACACGATAAGTCGCGTCTAATTATCACTTCTGCCGCCATGAATCTGCAACTGGATAAAGCTTTCTTTTCTCCAGAAAACCTAACTAAACCCTTCCCTTCTACTCCCTCTTATCGTAATTTGTGATAAGGAATCGGAATAAATCCTGGGAAAAACCCATTGGGGTCCCCCAAAATGAGTTTTTCAGGCCCCTTTTTTGACAAGAATAAAATTTACTTAAAAAGAAAGATTTTTACAACTTGCTCCTTTTTCCAATACCTTGCGCAAAAGAAAAATTTTTCAAAATTTTCTTTTGCGCAAAAAACTCCTTTTCGGAAAGGGGCTTGGGGAAAACTGCTTTTGGGGGACCAAAAGCAGTTTTCTCCAATCACAACAAAAAACAATGAAAAACCATATAATATCTGATTGGGCTAGAAACATTACACCGTCGCTGACACTGGCAATCGACTCTAAGGCAAAGGCGCTGAAGGCCTCGGGGGAAGATGTTTGTAATTTTAGTTCGGGAGAACCGGATTTTGATACGCCAGACTTTATTAAAGAAGCCTGTATCCGCGCCATTAGGGAGGGAAAGACAAAGTATATTGATTCCTCTGGGCTTCTCGAACTTCGAAAAGCTGTTGCAGAAAAGGCTTCTTGTGAAAACAAGATTCTGTCTCTGACTGAAAAAAACGTCGTCATTAGCGCAGGAGCAAAATACTCATGCTATCTCGCTATTTTAGCCACTTGCCAGCCAGGGTGTGAAGTTTTGATTCCTTCTCCTTTCTGGCTGAGCTATCCAGAAATGGTTAAGTTGTCCGGGGCGACGCCAAAGTTCATAGAGACATCGATAGAATCTGGCTTCAAAATTACAGCATCCCAATTAAAAAAGGCTATCACACCCCAAACGCGGATGTTGATTCTTAACAATCCTTCAAATCCAACGGGCATCGTTTATACCAGAAGAGAATTGGAGGACTTAGTCGAAGTCGCCATTGCCTCCAATATATTGATCTTATCCGATGAGATCTACGAAAACCTCGTATACGATGATGCACAACACGTGAGTCCTGCATCTTTTTCAGAAGAAGCTCGCAATCAAATAATTACCATTTCAGGCTTCAGCAAGACTTTTGCAATGACCGGTTGGCGATTGGGCACACTTATTGCAAACGAGACCCTTGCAAAAGCAGTTGGAAACATTCAGAGCCATACAACCTCCAATGCCACAACCTTTGTCCAATATGGAGCCCTATCGTGCTACACACAAAAAGACGAAGCAACCTCCTTTCTAAAAAAGATGAGGCAAATCTTTGATGAACGCAGGCAGTTGCTAATGAATGGGTTACAAAATCTACCCTATTTTGAATGCATTCCGACAAAAGGGGCCTTTTATCTTTTCCCCAAAATAACGGCATCTGGCATGACCTCCTCTGCCTTCGCCAACAAACTGCTCGACGAAGCAAAGATTGCTGTCGTTCCGGGCCTTGCGTTCGGAAACGATCAACACATTCGCTTCAGCTACGCGACTTCTCAGGAAACTATAGAAAAAGCCCTCAAACGCATGCGAATTTGTTTGCAGTAAGAAGTTAGTACATTAAGGATAATGGGATAAATACTTGGGGAAACCCATTTTGGTCCCCCAAAATGGGTTTCCCCGAACCCCTTCCGAAAAGGAGTTATTTCGCCAGAGTAAAATCTATCGATTTTACTCTGGCGAAAGGGATTTTTTATTCTTTATTCTTCTTATAAAAGCTGAGATTAGAGACATCCAACTTACAGATTTTAATCGCCAAATAAGTACAACTCCTTTGACTCCAAAGAAATTAAAAAAATGTATTTCGCGTAAGTAAAATCGGCAGATTTTATTTGCGCGAAATATAACTCCTTTTCGGAAAGGACTAGAAAAACGTCAGTTCAAGATTTTGAGAAGGCGGGCAAGGTGAACACGACCGAGCGTACATACGTACGTGAGGAAGTGTGAATCCGCTGCCCAACGCACTCAGAAATTGAAATCACGTTTTTCTGCTTGGGGAAACCCTTTCTGGGGGACCAAAAGTAGTTTCCTCCAAATCTCCTTCCCTTGCCCTCCTAAAAATTTAGTAACAATGCTTGAAAACATCAAATCACCAGAAGACATTAAGTCCTTTACGATTGAAGAATTGACGTCGTTGGCGACGGACATTCGTCAGGAAATCATTCATGTTGTTTCAAAAAATGGGGGGCACCTGGCGTCGAATTTGGGGGTTGTAGAGCTTTCACTGGCGCTGCACTATGTTTTTTCGACCCCTAAGGACAATTTTATTTTTGATGTTTCTCATCAGGGTTATGTACATAAGTTGTTGACAGGCAGGAAGGATGATTTTCATACACTCCGCCAAACGGATGGGCTTAGTGGGTTTTTATCAAGAAAAGAAAGTTCGCACGATGCCTTCGGAGCAGGGCATGCGGGAACGGCTCTTTCTGCAGCTTTAGGGATGGCAGTTGGGAGGGACTTGCGACTTTCGGACGAACACGTGGTTGCTGTTATTGGAGATGCCTCATTAACTTGTGGGATCTCTATGGAGGCAATGAACAACATTGCTCACCAAACCAAGCGCTTAATCATTGTCCTTAATGATAACAAGTGGGCCATTGCTAAGAACGTAGGCGCCATTGCTACCTATCTAAATGAGTTGATAAAAAATCCCACCTACAACACGCTTCATGGTAAACTCGAGCACTGGTTAAAAAAGATACCGCTGGGAGAAACGCTTATTCGGTGGGGTTCCGTTCTAAAGTCAGAAGCCAAAGATTTATTTGTTCCTGCGTCTCTTTTTGAAAAATATGGGCTCCGTTATGTAGGTCCGATCGATGGTCATAATATGGCCACGCTCATAGAATACTTGGAATTCTGCAAAAAATCGGATACGCCCATCCTCTTGCATATCCACACCATTAAAGGGAAAGGACTTCCAGATGCCCATAAAAACCCAGAAAAATTCCATGGGCTTAACCCTCAATCCCCTACCCCCAATGAAGCCAAAAACTACCAAGATGTCTTTGGTTCGACAATTTCTTCCCTTGCGAGAAAAAATCCAAAAATAATTGCCATTACAGCTGCGATGCGCTCAGGAACAGGGCTTTCTTCTTTCGCAACAGAATTTCCAACCCAATTTTTTGATGTAGGCATTGCAGAAGAACATGCGGTCATTTTTGCCGCAGCTATGGCAACAAAAG
>MIDO01000128.1:9236-18897 GCA_001831055.1 Verrucomicrobia bacterium GWC2_42_7
GCTTGCAAGATTTGCCTGTTGTCTTCTGCTTGGATCGCGCCGGACTGACTCCCGGAGATGGCCCCACTCACCACGGGTTATTTGATATAGCCTATACTCGATGCATTCCTAACTCCGTTGTCATGCAGCCAAAAGATGAAGACGAGCTAGGAGACATGCTCTATACGGCCATTGACGTCCCCCACCCTACTTTCATCCGTTACCCAAGAGGAAATGGACAAGGGGTTTTGGTAAAAGCAGATCCCGTCAGCCTACCCATAGGCAAGGCCGAAATCTTAAGAGAAGGAACCGACCTCATCATCTGGGCCCTGGGTCCGCTCTGCTACGAAGCGCTTGAAGTCGCAGAAGCTATTTCCCAAAAACTAGATATTTCCGTCGGAGTGGTAAATGCACGCTTTGTAAAACCGCTTGATACCAATTTACTCTACCGTCAAGCAGCCCAAGCAAAAATGATAGTTACTTGGGAAGATCACGTCCTGAGCGGCGGCTTTGGAAGTGCCATCTTAGAAGCCCTCCAATCCGCAAAACTACAGATCCCCGTCGAATCCATCGCTTGGCCCGATGAATTCATTAAACACGGAACAACCTCTCACGATATCCGCACCGCCTACTCCCTCACCCCTGAAGCAGTCTCTAAGCGTATCGTAGCAGCTTTTTCAAGGTAGTTTCTGGGGAAACCCTGTTTTGGTCACCCAAAATGGGTTTTCCCCAAGCCCCTTTAAAGATATAGCATGCTTCAAAAGAGAGGCGACAAGTTGCGAAAACCTTTCTTTTCGCGGGAAAAGAAAGGTTTTCGCGCTTTCCAAATAAAAGCGAATGTCGCCTCAGTAAAATCTATCGATTTTTCTTCGGCGAGAGAAAAGGAGTTGTAGTTACTTAATTGCAGTATGCCATATCATTTTTAACCCACTTTTAAAGAACAAGTTACACACAAAATTAACTCGAAAAAAGACAAACCAAGCTTGACTTTTTAAGATTTCTTGATTTATCCTGCCATCTATGAAAAAATTATGGTTAATCGTATTATGTGTTGTTTCATTTAGCGCATTAGCTAGAGGAGACGGTCCAACGTTAGCTACATCAGCTATTATAGAAGTTTATAATCAAGAAACTAAAGAACTTAAGGGTATCATATTAATAGAAAGAGGGAAAGCTCCATGGGGAATGGCATTACCTGGAGGACATGTCGAATCCGGAGAAACCATTGAGCAAGCTATTCGACGCGAAATGAGAGAAGAAGTGCATTTAGAATTAGAGGATCTAGCATTCTTCGGATATTACGATGATCCTAAACGCGATCCTCGTAAGCATGTCGTCGAAATGACATGGACAGCGAAAACATTTTCCGAACCTAAAGCAGGTGACGATGCCGCAAAGGTATTTATTTTTCCTCTTAAAGAGATTCCTTTTGACCAAATGGCCTTTGATCATGGATTGATTTTAAAGGATTATTTGAAAAGATTCAACAAACTGGGTATTTTTGAAGAAGCGGCAGGTTCATCTTCAGGACCCAACAGCCAGTAGGTCTTTTTTTAGAAAAAATACGAGATCTCAAAGTAGTTATATCTCCTAATGGGTTCGTGGAAAAACCCTTAGGAGATTTTTCTCACCCCTTTCCCTGTGAAAAGCGCGAAAGCCCTTCTTTCCCTTCAAAAAGAAGCGGTTCCCACCTCGCATCTTAAGACATTTCACCATATTTTCGCTCAAGGGATTCTATGTGTGTTCTGCTTACCAACTTTATTGGGACTGAAAAGGGCTTTTTTATGAAGCTCGAAAAAGAAAAAATTAAATTTATGCTTGAATGTTTTTTGGGAAAATGCATTCCTTTATGCAGCGTTAGAGAAGCTTTGAAAGTGCAGGTTTATATAAATTTGTACCGAGGAGCTCCCTCCGCAGTTTCCCCAAAGGGTTAAGCGGCATGTCTGGCGAGGCGCTGGGCAAGCGGTTTTATGATTAAAACTCAAAAACTGTGTACTTTTAGAAAAACATGACAGAATCTATTAATAAAGAAGAAATTATTAAGTCATTCCGTACAAACGAAAAAGATACGGGATCTTGTGACGTACAAATTGCCTTGTTAACCGCAAGAATTAACCATTTAACAGAACATCTGCGCACCCACCGTAAGGACTTCCATTCACGCCGTGGCTTGGTTGCAATGGCCAGCAAACGTAGAAAGCTGCTCAATTACCTCCATAAGCACGAACTCCCCAAGTATAACGAGATCATTAAGAAACTCCACTTGCGTAAGTAATACATTTTCAGAAAAAAGTACTTGGGGAAAACGGCTTTTGGTCACCCAAAAGCGTTTTCCCCAATCCCCTTTCCGAAAAGGAGTTATAAAATCAATAGAGGCTACCTACGCGAAGTCTATTTTTTACTTTTGTGTAAGATAGGTTTTTTAAGTGTCATAAAAAATGACACTGTTTTTATATATTTAGGAAAATATCCTTAACGGAACAGAAAAACGCATCCCAATCGCCTAATCAAAATCGCAAGATTTTAATTAGGCGATCGTTAGTTTTTCTTGGGAAGGTCCGGAAACCTTTCTTTTCTCTCAAAAAGAAAGGTTTCCGGATATATTAACTTCACAACAGAACATAAGTATATGTTATATAAGGAAGAAAAGTTACTTTTAATTGCGGGCCCGTGCGCGCTGGAAAGTAAGAAGATTGCGTTTGAAGTCGCAGAGAAATTGGTGGAGTTGCAGGAGCGTTATCCCTTTTTAAATATTGTATTTAAGGGCTCCTACGATAAAGCAAATCGCCTTTCTTTATCTAGCGAACGCGGACCTGGCGTGACAGAAGGGCTAAAAATACTGGCTGAAATAAAAAAATCCTATCACCTCCCAGTATTAACGGATATACATCATCCCGAGCAAGCAGAAATTGCGGCAGAAGTCTGCGATGTTCTGCAAATTCCAGCATTTCTTTGCCGACAGACAGACCTCCTTGTTGCCGCCGCAAAAACAAAGCGCACGGTCAATGTCAAAAAAGGCCAATTCCTGGCGCCTCAAGATATGGCGTTCGTCATGGAGAAATTGGCACAATCTCACGCAAAAGAAATGTGGCAAACAGAGCGCGGAACGACCTTTGGTTACCAAAATCTTGTGGTTGATATGCGTTCCTTTACGATCATGAAGGCAAACGGATACCCCGTTATTTTCGACGCAACCCATAGCATCCAACTCCCAGGTGCCGGCGGAGGTAAAAGTAGCGGCGACCGCCGATTCTTGCTTCCCTTGGCTAAAGCTGCTTTAGCCGCTGGAGCAGATGGCCTCTTTTTAGAAACACACCCCTGCCCCGCTGAAGCTATCTCCGACGCCAACTCCCAACTCTCCCTCGCAGAGTTAGAAGCGTTTATTGGAAATTGTCTTTCTTCGGGGAAACGGCTTTTATAGTTAAATGCATGGAGAATTCTGAACCCCTTCCGAAAGGGAGGTTATGCGCGTGAATCTAAAAACCTATTTATGTAAACAAGTGGTTGTTTGCAAAGGTATAATTGAATTCCACCCTATCGGGCCAAACAATTTTTTCAAAATTGTTTAGCTCGATTATTGGTTTTTCTTAGCGTAGGTCCGGACCCCCTTTCTTTTTTATCTCAAAAAGAAAGGGGATCTGGATTTTCTCTTTTACTATAGTAAAAAAAGTATTTACATGGGGTTGTAAAAGCCTTTAACTTTATTCTCGTATTTCAATTTGTTATTAGGGTTACGAATTGGGAGGCACAAAACAATTTCAATTATGGAAGACACAAATCACACAATGGAGTCCGAAAAGGGTAATCGCTTGAATTCGGTCCTTACTTATGTTAGCGCGCTTTTGAGCGTTATCGCTCTTATTGTTGCTTTTTCAGGGAAAAGCGATTCGGATAAGCTGCAATCTATTGATGAACAACAAGCTGCATTGATTGAAAAACTATCAAAAACAGATAGCAAAATTGAGGAATTGAAGAAGAGGGTAGACAGCCAAGTGAATTCCATTGTAGATCAAGTTGAGAAGAATTTGAACAAACTGAGTCAGACTATCGCTGAGACGAGTGCACAAGTGGCAGCACATACGGAAAGTCTACAACAAATGCACAAACCTCACAAAGCGCCATCGGCTGCTGCAACAACTGCAACCCCGGCAAATGGAGAGGTTTCTAATGGCAGTACACCCGCTGCTGGTGCGGAAGGCATACACACCATCCAGGCTGGTGATACTTTTGGCAAGTTGTCCCAACGCTACGGAGTGTCGATAAATGCGATCCAAAGTGCGAATCCCAATATCGATCCTCGTCGCTTAAAGATTGGACAACAAGTAAAGATTCCTGCACGCTAAATGGGTTCGAATAAACAAACTCCATCAATTTGGCAAATAACGCACGAAGAGCTTTATTCAGATTGTAGAATTTTTAAAGTCTTTAAAAGACATTGTAAGCACCCTTCTAACAAGGAGGGTGACTTTTTTGTTATTCGCTGTGAAGATTGGGTACAGGTTCTAGCTCTAACGCCCCCACCGTTTCACCTAGTCATGATCCGGCAATATCGTTTCGGCTCTGACAAGATCTCCTGGGAAGTCCCTGGGGGGGTCATAGATGGCGCAGAAGGCCCCATTGGAGGCGGAGTAAGGGAATTGACAGAAGAGACAGGATATGTGGGTAAAAAGGCCCAATTAATAGGAAGCTGTTTTCCAAACCCTGCCACCAATACCAATCAATGCCATTTTGTACTAATAGAAAATTGTGAATTAAAGCGTGAAACTCAATGGGATCCCTTTGAAGAAATTGAAGTTGAAGCAATGCCCATTGAAAAAGCGTTCCATATGTTAGAGAATGGATTAATAGAGCATGCATTGACAATCAACGCGTTAGTGAAGCTTCAGATTTATTTGAAGTCGCATCCTAAAATATAATTTTTAAAAGGTTGATTATTAATAGGCTATAAAAGAGAGAACTGTTTTTGTGAATAACCTGTTAATAGTTGCCAAAAAGAGTGGAAAAAAAATGTGAAAAAATTTACTTTTTAACACCCTTAAACAGGTTTTAAAAGACAAACAAACAAAGTAATAGACAAAAATAGACCTTTTATTTTTCTATTCTCAAGCGAGTTACAAACTTATTCGTGTTATTCACAAGGCATAATATGATTAATACTTTTCTTTAAATTAAAATATTCTAATATTATAGAATTGATTCTTTCTGCAAAAAACTTTGACTTATAGGCAATCATGAAATTCAGGATTAATCGCGATCATTTCTCAAACGGTCTACAACAAGTGCTCAATATCGTTGGTAGTCGAGTGACAATGCCAATTCTCAGTAACGTTCTCATTAAGGCCGAGGAAGGTCAAATTTCATTAACAACGACAAACCTCGATCTTGGTATATGCTGTAATGTTAAGGCAGAAGTTCTTGAGAAAGGAACTGTCACATTGCCCGTTCGAAAGCTTACTTCTATTGTAAAATCACTGCCAAACCCAGATGTGGTCGTCGACGTGTCCTCTGGATACCAAGCAAAGATCGTATCAGGTGGGTCGCAGTTTCGTATCATGGGAATCGGGGCTGATGAATTCCCCCCCTTACCCGCTTTTGAAGACACACGTACCTTCACTTTAAAACAAGAAGAATTGGGTCATATGTTGAAATGCGTTTCATATGCCCAATCCAAAGACGAAAATCGCTATCTCTTGAATGGCGTTTATGTTACCGTCGAAAATGGAAAACTCAGCTTGGTTGCAACGGATGGTCGGCGTTTGAGTATTATTGAAAAAGAAGTCGGAAGCGCCATCCCAAGCGATTTTCAGAGCCTCATCATCCCAGATAAAACGGTCGTTGAGTTGGAGCGCATTATGGGCAAAAATGAGGATGTTCGCATCGCTTTTAGTGATCGCCAAGTAGCTTTCGAGGTAAAAGTCGCCGAAGGAGATAAGTCTAACGGTTTAGTGAATGTTATCCACTTGGTCTCGAAAATTGTGGAAGGCAATTATCCCAATTATCGCCAAGTGACACCCAAAGAAACCGTTCATCGCATAAAGATTGAACGCGAACTTTTCTTGGAATGCGTCCAACGCGCTTCACTCGTCGTTAGCGATAAAAACAACTCCATTAAGCTCAAAATGAGCCACAATTTGTTGGAAATATCAGGCGCTAGCGCCGAATACGGTGATGCCTTAGAAAGTATGGCAATTGAGTATGAAGGGCCCGATGTGCAAGTCGCCTTTAACCCACAGTTCTTGCAAGACCCTTTAAAAGCTGTTGTCCAGGATGCTGTATTCTTTGAGTTTAAAGACGACCTTAGCCCCGGAGTCATCAAGACCCTGGAAAGCTTCATGTGCGTTATTATGCCCCTACGTTCGTAGGTGAGAATGTGCTATAGTAAATAGCATAGAGAATAGATACGCGGAAACCCTTCTTTCTAAAGAAAGAAAGGTTTTCGCGCTTTCTAAAGAAAAGCGATCGTCGCCGAAGTAAAATCTTTCAGATTTTTCTTCGGCGAAAAAAGGAACCTCAAAGACCTCCTTTTTGCGTAAGAGGCTGGACACTGTCACGTTCTAAATGCCCTATGCTATGATAACCGCATTTCTTTATTGACAGGAAAGGGGTATTGAGTTGGATAGCTATTATGTGGTTGACGCGGATAATGCTTTTTTTAGTGGTATTGAACATATTTTGTGGTTACTGGAATATGCGAAAGCCCTGTTTGTGGGTAGTAATTGTTAATCGTTGGTGTCGTTGGGTGTTATTTTCTCTCCTCGTCGCGTATTTTTTCGAAAACTTTGAATGGTGCGATAAATCCATTTGGCAGGTAGGAAGTGGTGTCTTTATTGGTTGGTTTTTAATGGAAATGGCCTATCATTGGTACGCTATCCGTTCCTTTAGCTATTCCGAATTACCGCTCTTCCCCAAATATTTTTCTAGCGATAATAGTGAGTGGCCAAATTCACCCCAATTCATCGAATTGCGTGCCGATCTTCGCAAACACGGATTCAAGCATGCTACCTCTTTACTGCTATCTTTTGGGCAATTTGCGTCCTTTAAATCCGCTGTTTTTGAAAATGCAGATTCAACTATTCGCGTTCAGGTTTTGTTCATGCCTAGGCGTATGGGGGGCATCATGGCCCATTTTTCATTCATGTCCCTTGTAGCAAACAATAAGCGTTACATGACAGACAACGTGAGTCTGCCATTTGGGGGTTTTTACCCCGATAATTGGTCTGTCGTTCGACGCCCTCTTGTGAGTTCTTTTTCCAAACTCCTCTCTATCCACAATGAAAAAATAAAAAAGGACTTTCAAAATATAGTTAGCTGGAAAGATGTCGATGTCCTGGAGGACCTTAACCAACAACAACGCCAACTTGAACGCATCAATATTCAAAACGGTTTTATCAACGAAAGCCACCTCCAAGACGAATTCGGTCAACTGACGCAACTGGGTCGCTACCGCCTCTGCAAGGAAGTTTGGAAAATGCGCTACTTGGGCCGTGTTTGAGGGTGTGGTATAGTTAATAGCATAGAGAATAGATACGCCGAAACCCTTCTTTCTGAAGAAAGAAAGGTTTCCGCACCCTCCCAATAAACACTTTTAATAATCGCATAATAAAAACCGTGAGGTTTTTATTATGCGATGGATGAGAAGTCGCCCCAAAACAAAATACTGTATTCATTTTCAATGCGTTTTACTATAATAAGTTTTTGGGAACCCTTATAGTCCTCTAAAAATTGTTTTCCCAAAAAACACAAAAAACATGAATGATTTTGAACTTTTAGCGATTTCATTTGAAGATTGGGGCCTTACGCGTTATCGCGATGCTTTTAACCGTCAGCAAGAAAAAGTGTTGATGCGGCGTGATGAGAAGGTCGGAGATACTTTAATTTTTACGGAACATTACCCTGTTTATACCATAGGTGTTTCGAGAGATGCCCACAGGAACATCTTGTGGAATGAGGAACAACTCAAACAGAGAGGGATTGAAGTGGTAGAAACAAACCGTGGGGGTGATGTCACTTACCATGGACCAGGGCAGTTAGTGGGCTACATCGTTGTTAAATTGGACAAATCGCAACACTTGCACTCTTTTTTGCGATTTTGGGAACAAATCTTAATCGACGCCCTTGCACAATTAGGAATCCAAGCAGGACGTCGAGAAGGAAAAACAGGCGTGTGGATTGGTACAAAAAAAATAGCAGCGATGGGAATCGCGGTGAAGCACGGTATCACCTATCACGGGTTTGCAATAAATGTATTCAACGATCTTTCCTCTTTTAATGGCATAGTCCCCTGCGGAATTCCACTAACAGAAGGATCGGTGACTTCCATCACTGAGGAACTAGGAAAATCTATCGAAATCGATACAGTTAAGTCCCTAATTATGAAAGTCTGTAGTATCGTAAAAACAGTTTAAGGCGACCTCTCCGAAAACCTCTCTTTTGCAGAATGCCATAGCATAAGACATTAAAGTTATTACAAAACAAATTCCCTCGCCCAGGGAAAATCGCTAGATTTTCCTTGGGCGATAATCGCTTTTCTTTGGAAATCGCGAATTTTTATACGTTTATACGTTTTTTTCTTTTCTTGCGAAAAGAAAGGTTTTCGCTTCTTGTCTCTTCTTTAATGTCTTATGCTACATAGTGCGCGAACAAAAAATCGTGACTTTTTTGTTCGCGCAAAAGGGATTGATTTTTGTAATACCTTTTATTGCCCATGCCATATCAACAGAAACTTAATTTATTATATATAAAGCTGTTTCCTAGAATTTTTAATTGCAAAGGGATGGGTGGTTTTGTAAGGTGAGACCTTTTATTTTTTGAATGATGGTCTCAGATAAGTACCTCTCTTCGACAGAGAACAAGAATTTAGTAGTTTTTATTTCGACTCCTTGTTTGGTCAATAAATCCGAAGTTAAAGAAGCTGCCGCGCTTGCTCAATTAAAGCATTTTTGCAAGAAGGAGGGCATTAGTTCAATGATATTATTGGGTACTTCCGAATTCTCCTCTTATGTTGGAGATTTCGGTTTTGGGCTCGGTGTTTTTAGAACAGTTTTTGAATGCTGCGAGGCAATTGACACCTCCTGTTATAACGAAATGTATAATTTTTTCAGAAATTCACTCAAAAAGCATAAGCATTTAGTTTCTGCTTCGTTAAATTATTTTATGTTGGGAACAGGAAATGTAGTCTCAGATGCTTGCTGTATGCTATTTGCGATATCTCCTGATCTTAATGCAGAGGTTTATCAGTTAGATACTGGCCTAGAAACCCCTTACATCCGAAAGGTATTCTTGCCTTCAGCAGGAAATTTGCCGTCCTCTGTCGATAAAAGCTGGCTTGAAATAAAACAGTTGCAACAGAAATTTGTTGTCGATAATTAATCGAATTTTGACAGAAAATTGGGAAAACGGCCTTTAATCCCGCAAAAGCATTTTACTTAAACCCCCTTCAGAAAGGGATGTAATGCGCATAAGTGTTTTTTGCAAAATTAGTTACGCGCAAATGAGATTAATCATCCATTTTCACTTCAAAACGAACTTCTGCCTCAAAAAAAGTGCCCTCCTTTCTTTTTTGCCTCCCCCAAAAATGGAGTTGCGGCCTTATCAATAGGAATTTAGTTATATTAAATAACATTGAGAATGAATACAGTATTTTGTTTTGGGGCGACTTCTCATCCATCGCATAATAAAAACC
>MIDO01000129.1 GCA_001831055.1 Verrucomicrobia bacterium GWC2_42_7
CGAAATGTGGAAGCATATCTGGAAAATGAATCCTTCTGATCTTGGAGGGGAAAGATCTTATGTTGCTGATTTCGAAATTTATGACCAACGTAGTCTCGATTTAAATAATACTATCCTTGATGTTTACGTAGGAATTCGACCTCCAAAATAGTTAAGAACCTGAATTCTTCCAATTTATAGTTAAACAGATTGAGAATAGAGGCGAGGAAACCCTTTTTTTTGAGGTAAAAAAGAAGGGTTTCTTTGACCTTTCCAAGGAAAACAAGCAATTTGGCGACAAAATCTTACAGATTTTGTCGCCAAATTGCTTTGGATCATTACACCTTTCGATACGAACCGAAAAAGCATCTCGCTTCTCAATAACATTAACTATAAACTTCCTATGATTGGAGCCCCTATGCTATAACAATCCCTTTCTGCACAGGGGAGGGCAAAACAATTTTCCGCTACCGTCTCCAATCAAAAAGCTAATTCTTTTTTGCTTTTCTTGAAGGTTTGGGTGTTTCGATGAGGCTAGAGTACTTTTTGCCTTCGGGAGCTTTGGGCTCTTCGACGAACTTGCTATCGGGAGTCTTGAGATCGGTTTCAGTTTGTTTTGCAAATGAGCCAGGAGTTGTTTGCTTTTCCCCTGTGGTGCTAAATTTTTCGTTAGCAAGTTGTTCCAATTTGGCTTCATCGATAAAGTCTTTTACCGTGTCGTCTTTGGGACGTCCAAAGAGCCTGTCGATGAATGACTTTGGAGGTTCGATCCCGTCTTTAATCGATTGGATTCGGGACCTTGCGGTGTCTGTAGTAGCGGCTTCTGGTGCGACAGAGATGGCATCTTTGTAGAAAATAAGAGCGGCATGTTTGTTGTTCCGGCGGTAATAGAAATAGTCGCCAATGAGTAGTCGGCTATTACTGTAAATTTCCCTCATCTTCTTTAAACCTGCTTCCGCACGTGAGGTTCTGGGATCATTTTTATAAAGAGTAATGAAATCTTCATAATAGCTGATAGCTTCGCGAGTGGCCCCTTGGTCGTATTCAGCGCCTTGGACTAAAGAAGCATGTAAATCTGCAAGACGAAGGTAGGCATCGGCGGCGTCCTCGGTGTGGGCGTAGTCGTTGACAACACGATCAAGGGCATCGATAGCATCCTCTTTTTTGCCGTGCTTTTCAGCTAATTCAGCCTTAAAAATAAGCGCCTTGGGAGCGAACTCGCTATAAGGTGCGTTCTTTGCAACACCTTCAAAATAATTTATGGCAGAGTCGTAATCTTTAAATATGCCGGGGAATATTCCGAATAAGCGTGGCTTTTTGCCTTGCATCAAAAGGGATGCAACGTGAAATTGTTCCGCAATGACTGCATTGAAATTGGGGTAGTCAGGATAGGTTTTAATAATTTCATCAAAAGCTTTAAAGGCATCGTTGTAATCTGCTTTTGCTATGTAAATTTTGCCACATTGAAAATAAGATTCCGCAGATAAGTATGTTGATGGGTGCTTTTTTATGAGTTCTTTATAAATTTTGAGTGCAGCTCCATACTCTTTTTTGTTCTGAAAATCCATGGCTTTTTTTAGTTGTTCCAGCGCATGGAATTCACTCAACGTCTTGGAATAAAGCTTATTAATTTCTTCTTTTAATTTGGGATCTAGGTCTTCTTTATTTACGCAGGAATCTTGCTTTTTTGCAGGTTCTGATGGGGTAGGGGTCTCTATTGCTTTCGATTGAGCCGCTTGCTTTTGCTCTTCCTCTTTTTGCTGTTGGGAAGCAAGTGAAAATATCTTAATTGCACCAAATGAGGATGCCCCTATGACCAGAGGAAGGCAAATTGCTATTAGTCTGGTTAGTTTTATGTTTTTTCTAAGAATCATATTAATGCCATTTAATAAGTGTTGAAGCCCAAGTTAAGCCTGCTCCGAATGCAACCAACAAAACCCAGTTCCCCCTCTTTATTCTACCTTCTTGAATTGCATCGAATAAGGCAAGCGGAATTGACGCAGCAGAAGTATTTCCTACCTTACTTAAGTTGATAAATACCTTTTCGGGAGATAGTTTTAAATGTTCAACCAGCGATTCTATTATTCGTTGGTTCGCTTGGTGTGGAATGACGCAGTCTATATCTTTGATGTCAATCCCTGTTTGGCTCAAAACATCGCGAGCGACTTTTTCCATTACCCTCACCGCATGCTTAAATACCTCTTTCCCATTCATTTTGATGAAAGGTTTATTAACGTCGTTAGAGGTTGGCATTGCTATGCCTCCGGTTGGCACGTGCAAGAGTTCTGCATTTGACCCATCAGCGCCTAATACAGATTCTATAATACCTACTCTGGCTTCGTTGACCTTGCTCAACACTGCCGCTCCTGCAGCATCGCCAAATAGTACACACGTTGAACGATCGGTCCAATCTACAATTGTTGAAAGCTTTTCTCCTCCTATTACTAGGACATTTTTGTAAGTCGCAGAACGCACCATCATGGACAGTGCAACGTCAATTGCGTACAAGAATCCAGAGCAGGCGGCTTCCAAATCAAATGCTGGTACAGGGCCTAATCCGAGATTTTTTTGGACGATCGTAGCTGTAGAAGGGAAAATTTTGTCGGATGTAACGGTTGCAACAATAATGAGGTCAATATCAGAGGGTTGCAGTCCTGCATTTTTTAATGCAAGGCGCGCTGCTTCAGTACACATATCTGACGTCTTCTCTTCCGTTTGCGCAATATGCCGTGTTACGATTCCTGTGCGCGTACGGATCCACTCATCGGATGTATTTACCATTTGAGCTAATTCGTTATTCGTCAGCTTATTCTTTGGTAAATAGGCCCCGAGACCTTTAAATATAACCGAGTGTTCGGAAGGGTGCTTCATTAAAAAAATACGCTATTAGCGTCTATATTAATTTTGGGGTTAATGTACTTTAGCTCATCGCACATCCACGCTGTGGTTGTTAGGATTCATGATGTCATTAGCGGTTTGTATATCAGCTAACATTCGGTTGTTCATTTCTCGATGCAACATCTTGTGGGTCAGATGAATGGCGTGCATAATTGCATGCCTATTGCTCGAACCGTGAGCCTTTACCACAATGCCCTTCAATCCCAATAAAGGAGATCCTGCATAGCGCTCAGTGCTGAACTGCTTTTTCATGTCCTTGAAGGCACCCATTGCTAACAATGCGCCCATCCATCTCAAAGGATTCTCTTGCAAACGCTTTTTGAGATAGGATTTCATGTTATTTATCAAGGACTCGCATGCTTTTAGCACAATATTCCCAACAAATCCATCACAAACAATAACATCGACATGATTATCAAATACTTGAAATCCCTCAATGAGGCCCTTATAATCAATCATTGACCCCATTTGCTTTAAGAGTGAATGGGTCTCGTTGATGAGCTCGGTTCCTTTCCCTTCTTCTGTCCCTATTGTTAACAACCCGACTCTCGGTCGTTCATTGTGCAATACAACCTTACCATAATTGTAACCCAATATGGCATTCTGGACAAGGTTCTTGGGGCTAGATTCCGGATTTGCTCCCGCATCTAATAAGACAAAATTATGATCCTTTGTGGGAGCTACGATTGCGAGTGCAGGTCTTTCCACCCCGGGCAACGTCCGTAGGCGCAATGTACCCGCAGCCATCAGACTCCCTGTGTTTCCACAGCTTAATACAGCCTGGGCTACTCCGTCTTTGACGAGGTCAATTGCCCTAAGCATTGAAGCATCTTTCTTGTTCTTCAGGCTCTGTATTGGCTTTTCATCCATCCCTATCACTTCAGACGCATGATGGATGCTAATTTTCGCGTACTTTTCGAGTTTCTTTTTATCAACAAGTGGCCCTAATACGGTTTTGTCTCCCACTAATATGATGTGATTCCGAATTTCGGGAAAACTTCTTAATGCCAAAGACACTCCCTCAACAACTTCAGCGGGTCCCAAGTCGGACCCCATTGCATCAATCGCGAGAGCACTAGCAGCAGGACCATTGCTCATATAAAATAAAAAGCTCTTTAAAGCGATTACGCCTCAACCGTAATAACTTGGCGACCACGATACGTTCCCGTCTTTGGATTCACGCGGTGACGCATGCAAGGGGAACCATCTGTCGGGTCTATAGCCAATAGCGGAGCCTTGAATTGATTTGCTCCACGACGTTTACGGCTTCTTTGCTTTGATTGTTTTCTCTTTGGAACTGCCATTGTCTTACTTTATCTTAATTGTTTTATTTGTTAATGAATTGCAATCTTAAATAAGAAGTCAGAATTAATAGAATACTCTCCCCAAACCGTCAAGCTATTGTTTTCTTTTTTATGTATTAAATAACATTTTTGCAAAACTGCCAAGCGCAATTTTTCCCAATTGCTTTTTCGAAAAATAGATGATCGCACGGGAAAAAATCTTTTGAAAAATTTTCATGGCAAAGAACAGAGTTTTGAAAAATTTATTGAATTTATTGGAAGCCAATACATTGTATAGTTAATTGTATTGAAAATGAATGCGGTATTTTGTTTTGGGACATCTTCACCTCAGAAAGAAGGGATTCCGCGTATCGATTCTCAATGTTATTTACTATATATAACTGTTTTTCCTATCCATTATTGGTGTCTATATGATATTAGATGAATTAGTATGTGCTGAGATGTATTATCAAATGCATCCATTATTCAAGCGAGCTTTTCTTTATTTAGAGCAATTGATTAAAAGGGAGCCCATTGTCGGTGAGCGGTTCCGGGAAGAAGTTTCTGTGGGAAAAGGGGTTGCTCAACATTCAATGAATTCAGAGATTGATTTGTCTATAGATAAGCAAATTAAGGATGATTGTATCTATTCTGATGCGGCTCTGGTTGGGATTATCGAATCGGTACACGGACGCGGAGAAGATAATTCTCCTTTGGAGGTGCATAGAAAGTTTATTGACATTCAATATGTAGTAAGTGGATGCGAAAAAATAGGATGGAAGTCGTTGCACCAAATGAAGGAAGAAAAGGAGCCTTATAATGCAGAACGAGATATCGGCTTTTTTCATGATAAACCCGATTTTTGGATGACGCTAAAACCTGGTCAATTTGCTCTGTTTTTTCCCAATGATGGCCATGCTCCCCTCGCGGGACTTGTCCCTGTTCGTAAAATAATTATAAAAGTTCCCTGCCACAGTAAAAACTGACACATCCAAAAACCTTCATTTTTAAGGGAAAAAAGGCGGGGACCTCTAAAAACTGCGAGGAAACCTTTCTTTCTTCAGAAAGAAGGATTTTTGCGTATCTATTCTCAATGCTATTAACTATAACATTTTTGTATTGAAGGGAATAACTGTTTTTGTTAGCTGCGATTAACGTTATAAAATTATTATTTAGGCTGCAGGCAAAAAAAGACAGCGGAGTTGAGATTTTTGCAGAGGTAGTTAAATGAGATGAATCCGTAGCCGCTTCTGCCCCACTGAATACCCCAGGAGTTTCTGAAAATGAGATGTAAGCTTGGTTTGTTATGATCTTTACATTCGTAACCCACTAATAAGACAGCGTGGTATCCTCCTTTATTTGTACTTTGATCATCCAGTGTCGCTACTTGTGCTAGGACCTCTGGAGATGTGTCTGGCCAGCGGAGCCCTATAACAACAGGGATTCCTTCATTTAATGCATGTATGATATTATCAATTTGATCCTCTGGAGAGCGACCTGTTATCATAAACGGATTAATATTCTGTGTAAGGGAGGATTTTTTGATAATCTCGGCGGAAGGTTGTTTAATTTCATTATCGCCAGAAGGGTTGTAGGCCATTTCCTCCTCTAATGGAACTCCATAAGTTTTAAGGGCTTGCGTTACTTCCACTAGGTTAAAACCTTCGTCTTCGTCTTGCCTTTTCTTTTTATTATCCAAACCTAACGATTTTCGGGTGGCCCAGATTAGATATTCTTCAGAATAGCGGCATAGGTGTCCACGTAATATCGATTCTTCGTATTCCAGAGCCCCGATCACGGAAAAAACCACGCAACTAGGCCGGAATCCTTGATTTTTGGCACCGATTCCCAATGCATTAAATTGAGGGCGAAAATCTACTTTGTTTGCCAATCTGGGCGCAGAGCCAAATTTTGTCAAAATTTTTTGGCTTAAATCGGTTTGTTTTCTAAAAAAGTTTCCGACTGATGGAGATAGGTCTTGGGATTGAGGAGCTGAAGCAACCACATTCACCCTTGCATTCGAGTTTGCCGCAACGGAAAGCCGGTTCCTCAATTCAGGGGAAAGCTCATTTTTTGAAATTTGGCTAATCCCTTTTGAATGAATAATAATAATAGAGTTCTCAGTTATTTCGCGAATCTTGACCTTATAATAAGTCTTTTCCTGAACATGAAATTCTTCAAAAGTCTCTAAATTCCCTGCGAATCCAAAAGAACAGAAATTCAAAAACAGAAACATGATATAAAGGAATTTTGAGTAAAATAATTGTCCTTGAAAAGCGTTTTTCCTGATAATTTTTAAAGAAAAACAAGGATTACCCAAGTATAGTAAATAGCATAGAGAATAGATACGCGGAAACCCTTTTAATAATCGCATAATCAAAATTTTATGGTTTTTATTATGCGATGAATGGGAAGACGTCCCAAAACAAAATACTGTATTCATTTTCAATACGTTTGACTATAAAATCCACGGATCTTCCCTAAGCTGAAAAAGTCTTCTCTTACATCCACCATAACCTCATCCTATCCAACCCACTCCCTTTTGTAAATTCTTTTGTTAACGGCCGAGGTTTTTCAAAAACTCGAGGATTTTGGGAAAATATAATTAATTGCATTGAAAATCGAGATGCGGAAACCCTTCTTTTTGAGGGAAGAAAAGGGAGGGTTTCCGGCGAAAGGCATGAGTTCAAATTTTTGAGTGTGTTGGACGGCGGCCTCACGCTTCCTCACGTACGTGTGTACGCTCGGTTGTGTTCGCCTTGTCCGCCTTCTCAAAAATAGAACTGATGCCTTCCGCAACCTTCCCAAGAAAACCCAATGATTTGGCAATCAAAATCTTGCAGATTTTGATTGCCAAATAAATTTAGGCCATTGGATCTTTCGATGAGAACCGCAAAAGCGTCTCGACTGTCAATACATTTCTCTAAAGCTTTCGAAAAGGAGATACTGCGCGTGATTAATTTTAAAAAAATAGCTACGCCGCCATGAAGTTAATCAGTCTCTTTTACTTCAAAACTAGCCTATGTTTCAAAAATAGGTTTTTTAGAGGAGTCCCATCTTCATTGGTTAACGAAAAATGGCGCCCCCACCGCGATTCGAACGCGGATTAACGGTTTAGGAAACCGCGGTTCTGTCCTTTGAACTATGGGGACTTTGTATAAAACATGTTGCGCTTTTGGGTTTAGTCAAGGGATTTGTTTCCTAAAAGCAGAAAGATGTTATTTTAAGTTTCGAGTGTGTTGGACTGCGCATTCGTGCTCAGTCACGTACGTATGTACGCTCCTTTGCACTCAGCTTGTCCGCCTTCTCGAAATCTTAAACTAACATCTTTCTGCGGGAGACTATAGCATAAGACATTAAAGTTATTACAAAACAAATTCCTTCGCCCAGGAAAAATCGCTAGATTTTTCTTGGGCGATAATCGCTTTTCTTTGGAAATCGCGAAAACCTTTCTTTAATGTCTTATGCTATATGGGAAGGGAGTAAAACGCCTCGTCTCTAAATACATTTTACTATAAATATGGCCTCCTCTAAAAAAACCTATTTCTTTAGAAAAACGACTTTTGAGAGCAGGAATAAATAATGACCTGTTTGCGCGAAACTAATTTTTTAAAATTAGTTTCGCGCATAATGAACAGAACTTTTTTTCGAAAGGGGTCAGAAAAAATTTGATTGAAAAAAAAAGGTAATTCGTTTGTGTGGATGGGATGAATAAAGGATTACTATTTTCCGGACAAGGGGCCCAGAAGGTAGGCATGGGCCGATCGTTGTATGATAATACAGAGGGAGCGAAAGCGATTTTTAACAGAGCTAACGAGGTATTAGGGTTTGATTTGAAAGGGGCGTGTTTTGAGGGACCTGAAGGCACGCTGACGGAGACTCGTGTTTGCCAGCCTGCATTGTATGTTGTTGGTTTTTCCTTTGTTGAGGTTCTTAGAAGGTCCGGTCAGCTGCAGGGGTTGAAAGTTGCTTTGGGTTTGAGTTTAGGGGAGCTAACGGCTCTGGCTGCCGCCAATGTATATGACTTTGAAACGGGGTTGCAGATTGTAGCTAAGCGAGGCGAACTCATGCAAGATGCATGTGAGTCTATGCAGGGCGCTATGGCAAGCCTTATTGGTGGCGAACGTGCTGATGTGGAAGCGCTTTGTCTCGAATGTGATGTGGATATGGCCAATCTGAATAGTCCTGGACAAATCGTTATTTCGGGAGAAAAATCAAAGATTGAAGTGGCAATCGAAAAGGCGAAGCAGATGAAATTCAAGATGGTGGTTCCACTAAAAGTGGCGGGAGCCTATCATAGTCGCTTGATGGAACCTGCTCGCAAGGAATTCGAAAATTTTTTACAAAAAATCACTTTCCGTAAGCCAGAGATTGCTGTGTTCACAAATACTACCGGACAACAGGTTTCGGAACCAGAAGATATCAAGTGTGCTTTAGTTAAGCAGGTTGTTTCTTCGGTCCTCTGGGAAGACTGTATGCGAAACGCTCAATCCCTCGGTATTGAACAATTTTACGAATGTGGCCCAGGCGCTGTACTGATGGGACTCGCCAAGAGGATTGATAAAAACATAAAAGTGGCCTCCCTTGCAGAACATGCCGATCTTGCACTTGCGAATTGAGGTGGAAGTTTTGGAAAAAAACTAATAGTCGCCTAAAAGCATTTTTCCTCAAGCCTCTTTCCGAAAAGGAGTTATTTCGCAAAAAGAAAATCAATCGATTTCCTTTTTGCGAAGGAATCCTTTCTTTTTTTAAGGAAAGGGTTTGCGGAGGTGTCTAACTTTTTTGTGTTTCCTGAAAAAACAAAGAAAGGAATTAGGGGGATTAAAAAATGGAGTCCATGTTTCGATTTCCAATAGAGTTGACTATAGTAAACTGGTAAAGTACATTCTGTTCTTTATTGTGAATAATTGCCCTAAAACAGCGAAAATTTGGACATCTCTAAAGTTAAAGCTTCTTTAATTGGACAGGCAAGAGTGCTTTGCTCAAAGTTAAAATTTTAAAAATCTTATTTTTGCGCAAATAACTCATTTTCAAAAAGGGGTTTTTTCCCCATCGTCCTAGCAAATTTTACATAACTATTTATGAATTTAGATTCAATCAGGAATTTCTGCATTATAGCTCACGTTGACCATGGGAAGACGACGTTATCGGACCGCTTATTGGAGAGGACGAACACTATCCAGAAGAGGGAGATGAAGGAGCAGCTTTTGGATTCCATGGATCTCGAAAGGGAGAGGGGGATTACAATAAAATGTCACCCCGTGTCGATGAATTACGTCGCTCCCGATGGGAAACCTTACCTTTTGAATTTGATTGATACTCCCGGACACGTTGACTTTTCCTATGAAGTTTCTCGAAGTCTTGCTGCTTGTGAAGGGGCATTGCTGTTGGTAGACGCTGCGCAAGGTATTGAGGCTCAGACGGTTGCAAATGCGCATTTGGCCATGAATCAAGGATTGGAGGTCATTCCTATCATCAACAAAATTGATTTGCCGAGTGCTAACGTACCTTTGGTCAAAAAGCAACT
>MIDO01000130.1:0-2480 GCA_001831055.1 Verrucomicrobia bacterium GWC2_42_7
GCACATAAACATCACCTGCTAGTTGTTCAAGATGCCGCCTATGCTTCTTTGGTCTTTCCCAGTATTAAGGATAGAGCCAGAGAAGCTGCAGGAGATAAAATTGTATCTTGTTCTCAAAAAAGCTCTTGTGATCTCCAACCGCTTTCGATTTTGCAACTACCTGGGGCGAAAGAGGTCGCGATTGAGTTACATTCTCTTTCAAAACCTTTCAACATGACCGGGTGGCGAATAGGTTGGGTCTGCGGAAATGCAACCGCTATTAAAGCATACGGTATGGTAAAAAATAATACCGACTCTGGTCAATTTCTTCCCATACAAAAGGCAGCGATAGAGGCATTAAGGCATCCTGAGTTTTCCTGCAAAATGGCCACTAAATACCGGGATCGATTACAAGCGATGCAAAAGATTCTGGAGTCCGTCGGATTTCCCTTCTCCTCCACCCCTCAAGCTGGTTTTTTCCTATACACCCCTGCTCCTAAAGCAGTCGTGCGAAAGAATGAAGGGACTGGAAGTAAATGGGAAAAATTAAAAAAACATCCAAAAATGAGAATTTGGAAAAATTTTTCAAAAACCGCAACAACCGACCGTATTGCATTTTCTTCTGCAGAGGAATTCTCTCAGTGGCTAATTAAAAAGGACTTTATTTGTTGTGTCCCCTGGGACGACACAGAGCCTTCCATCCGATTTTCCGCTACTTTTTCCTCTCCGTCTTCAGATAAAAGCTTTCTAGAAGAATTTCACAATCGCCTTTCTCAGTATCATTTCATTTTTTGAAAAGAGCGTTCGCTTGGGCAAACAGCATTTATGAAAAAATGCTTTTCATTATAAGCAAGATAGCTCAAAAAAACCTTCAAACACAAAAAAGGGCTTGACATTTTTTCTTAAATGGAGGTGAATAGTGTTTCTTTCTTTTAGGAAGAAAAGCAAACAATACAAACGAACAAACACAATGAAAAACAAATTATTAAAACTATTCGTCGGAGCAGCAGCTCTCAGCGTTAGCTTAGTAGCAAGTGCAACAGAGAAGGCAAACACCTCCTATGTTAGCGTCAAGGGCGGTGCCGCTTTCGCTTCCAAGGCAAAGTACGATGCAACTGGCGTCAACGAAACCAACAAATCCAAAGCTGGTGCTATTGGTTCCTTGGCTTTCGGTCATTATTTTGATGCTTTGAGAGTTGAACTCGAAGGCAACTACGAGCAACACAACCTCAAGACAGACACAGCCAATAACACTTATGCCAAATGGAATAAAATGTCCGTAATGGCGAATGCTTACTATGATTGGGAAATTGCAGATTCTTTCTCTCTCTATGCTGGGTTAGGTCTTGGTTTGGCTCACGTCGATCTTAAAGGCAAAGCTTCTCCAGAAACAACCAGGGGTAACTTTGCTTTCGCTTATCAGTTGATGGCTGGCATGAGCTATGACATCACTGAAGCTGTTGCAGTTACATTGGGCTATCGTTTTGCTGGTGCAACAAAAGCCAAGCTAGCCAATAACTTCAAGTTCAAGACACCATTCTCACACAGCTTTGAGGTTGGTCTTCGCTACTCCTTCTAATTATAGTTAGAAAGATAAGCTTTATAGAGAGTCCTTCGGGACTCTCTTTTTTTGTTGGCATATTTTTGCTATAGAAGCTGAAGACGCTATCCCCTTTTTTACAAAACAAGAAAGAAGTTTCTTCGCAAAAGGAAAATCATAAAAATTTTCCTTTTGCAAAAACAACTCCTTTTCGGAAGGGGTGTCAGAAAGCATCAGTTCTATTTTTGAGAAGGCGGACGAGGCGAACATGAGGGAGCGTACATACCGTACGAGACCGAATGTAAGTCCGATATCTAACACACTCAAAAAGAGAACTGACGCTTTCTGGGGGGAAATCCGCTGGGGGGAACCAAAAGTAGTTTCCCCGAATGCTCTTAGAGGTCCCCCAATGCTTATTTTTCAGGGACATGGAAGGAATCCCACCCCATCGGGCCAAACAAATTCGAAGAATTTTCTTGGCCCGATCATTGGTTTTTCTTTGGAAGGCCCGGAAACCTTTCTTTTTCACCTCAAAAAGAAAGGCTTCCGGAGTCATCAATAGAATATTTATTATCTATAAAACATCTTCATATTCTCGTAAAACATCTTCGATGGGGATCACGGAATGGCGTTTAAAGGGGTTTAGGTTTTTATGTTTTTTCTTTCTAGGTTTTATTTTGAGTTCTCTGCCCAATTGGTAAACTGGCATAATTCGGGATCCTGGGCATTCCAAGTGTTTACTGAGGAATTCATCTTCAAGGTTGATGCAAATGATATTATCCTTGGCTGCTTCGATAAGATCGCGCCCCAGTCTTAGTCGATTACGAAAATGAATACTGGCTCCGTTGAACGCAAAGGTTTTCACTTGGTTTTTACATCCGGCGTATTGAGCGAGTCCTCCTCCCAGAGAATGTCCCGAAAGACATAATTTATTAGCTTGTTCTCCCAATATTTTTTTTAA
>MIDO01000130.1:2493-12933 GCA_001831055.1 Verrucomicrobia bacterium GWC2_42_7
CATTTGTGCGAGATTAGAACTCCAGGTTTTAGTAAACCGCCCCACTTTTCTTAAATTTAATTCAGATCCTTCAAAAGACAGATGCAAATTGCCTGTTTGATTATTGACGAATAAACAAGCATGGAGCCCACAAGCGTTTTTCAAAATCCCTGTCTGTGGGTCTATCATTGCCTTCAATGATTCTGGAATTTTTTGTAATTTATCTAAAATAGCCGATTGCGGTGGGGGTTGGGCAAACAAAAGTCTTCCAACATTCGAAAATCCAGGAAACTCATATTCCTTTTCAGTAAAAACCTTATTATAGACAAGGGCGGCATCTTTCATTTTAGAAATGTCCTTAGCCAGAATGGTCCGATCTTCTTTATTGTTGATATCGTATGCTTCTAACCGATTCTCAACAAGGCCAGAAAGGCTCGTTGTCTCTTTTGCCAAATTCATTTCTTTTAAAAGCTTTGTTGCTCCCAAGGTGGCGGTATTTGCCGCCATAATCAAAACAGAAGACGCTGATAAACAAGTAGTTAGCAAAACAGTCCCCGCATTTCCGATAATATTTTGAAACCAGCCTGTTTTAGGCTTTGAGGTTTCAATAGGGTCATAATTCTCGGAAATCGGCCTAGAAAATGTTTGTGACACTGTCTCAGCGGAAGAAACGACTTGAGACCAAACCGCTTGAGCTCCAGAAGGAATATCTCCTTTGGATGAATGCAAGGGATTTCCTGCCCAACCACAAGCAACAGATCCTATATCCATATGGGGCTCATTCGGTTACAGGCCAACTAAAGATTAAATTGGAAAGCTCCGGGGAAACTGCTTTTGCTCCCCCAAAAGCGTTTCCCCGAACCCCTTCCGAAAAAGAGTATAGCGGGCAAAACAAATTTTTCGAATTTGTTTTGCCCGATGGGATCGAATTCATTCATGTCCCTGAAAACTATCATTTGTTTACATCAACAGGTTTGTAGTTATAGTAAATAGCATAGAGAATAGATACGCGGAAACCCTTCTTTCTGAAGAAAGAAAGGTTTCCGCACCTTCCCAAGAAAAACTTTTAATAATCGCATAATCAAAACCTTACGGTTTTTATTATGCGATGAATGAGAAGACGTTCCAAAACAAAATACTGTATTCATTTTCAATACGTTTGACTATAACAATAGATCGAGCCCATTAGTGCAACGTGACCATGTACTTTTTAACGATCGAATCGTATAACCCGGATTCCTTGACCTCTGCCAACGCTTTTTTGAATTTTTCTGCGACTTCAGGCGAGGTTTTGTGTCCAAATGCCATAAAATAACTGGCATCTTGTAACAAGGGCACAGCGAAATACATATGGAGTTGCCCAGGATCTTGATGTTGCATCGTTGAAAAGAAGTTCGCAACAATAGTAGGCATTATCACCAAGTCTACTTGTCCTGCATAAAGACGTTTTATTGCTTCTTCTTGAGAGGGATAAGATATCAGCGTCTTGTCTATCTCAAACCCGTTCTGTATCAGAAAACTTTCCTTTGAATCATTGGTAACCGTACCGACTTTGTAGCGTTTGAGGTCAGCCAGCGTTTGCAATTTTATTTTAGCTTGGTTCTTCACTAACCCTATAAAACCTTCATACGAGGTCGGAGCAACGATACCCACCCAATGGAAGTCGTTATAACGATCTTTTTTCTGTACAATGGAGTAAATTAAAACATTCGCCTCATTTTGAGCTTCTGAATAAGCATCATCCCAATCCTTTATTTCTATTTCGGCATCGATTTTGAGTTTCTCCAAAACAGCCCGAACAACCTCAGTCGATAAGCCAACAACTTTTCCCGAATCCACATAACTGTACGGAGGATAGGTTTCAGTTAATACCCTTATCTTAGGAAATGGATTTTCCAAAACAACTGCCCCCTCCCCTCCGGCAGGAAAAACTAACATGACAAAGAACAAGGCTATACTGGCCCCACCCGTCAAAACACGCAACAATCTAACAATAAACATATTATAAATCAACAACTCAAAAAAACGAATTAAACAACAGGCTTTCTTAAAAAAAGAAAGTTGTAAAAAATATGTATTTTTCACTTTCATACATCAGACAAAAAAACCATCAAGCATCTCATAATTAAATACTTATATCATACATTAAGATATCCCCAAAACCTTTCTTTTTAAGGGAAAAGGGAGGCACAATAACGCCCACTCAGGTTACATGATTCCAACTTTCCCTAACAAAGTCAAATGCAATATCCACCGATGAATTAATTGACTTATGGCCAAATAGGATTAGATCATTACATCTTTCGATATGAACCGCAAAAGCGCCTCGACTCTCAATAGGATCAACTATAATGGAAATCTAACCCTCTGAACCTACCCAACCTTGACTCCTTTTCACCCTCTCTTTCCTTTGCACTTCATTCTTATAGAGACGAGGGGTTCCTCACTTCGTTTCTCAATGAATCAACTATATTTCATGGTATAGCATAATACATTAAAGTTATTACAAAACAAATTCCCTCGCCCAAGTAAAATCGACAGATTTTATTTGGGCGACGATCGCTTTTCTTTGGAAAGCCCGAAAACCTTTCTTTTCTTGGGAAAAGAAAGGTTTTCGGAGATTTTTTCTGAATCTTATCTCTCTACAATTTTAAAGAGGGATGCAGTTGTTTTTCTGAAAGATTTAGGAGTATGCAGAGGAAGCGTTTTAGGTTTTTTCCGAGGGTGAGGGCTTTATTATTTTTTTTGATGATGGTTTTTCGATTTCCTTTAGTCTTAAAAATTTCTGCATCGTATTTTAGAAGAAGGATGGTGCCTTCTTTTAGATTAGGGCAATCGGTTTCAAAAAGAGGAGTCCAAAGCTTGGGCAATCCATACCAAGTAAATTCAATATCCCATCCTCTGATATTTCCCTGAAATTGCTTGGAAAGTAAAGACGGATACCGACGGACAAAATCGGGTATATTTTTCGTAATTACGCGAAGACAAAAGGCGGTTGGTTCACTCTTGATGTACCCGCTAATTGAGCTAAATCGGTGGGCTGTTGCCTGTTTGCAATAATCTAATGGATCGAAACCAACTAAGTTAAAGCCATTCCAATTGCCATGCTGGTTGGGAACGGGGAATTTTTGTTGATGATACCAAGAATTAAAATAGGTGCTGCTCAATTGGACCCCCATTTCAAAATGGAGATGGGCGCGGTCTTTGGGGATTCTTGCATTGGAGGAGGTCCGTCCCATAATTCCAATGACTTCTCCCGCTTTTACATCTTGACCACTTTTTACAAAAATGGTGCTGAGGTGCGCATACAGGGTATGGATCGGGAGATCAAATTGGTTGTGTTGAATGATAATATATTGTCCGTAAGAGCTATTACCTCCAATTTTATTGACGTATTTGACTTGCCCTGAAAAGGCCGCTTTGATCTCATCAGTGACCTCTCCCCGGCGGTCCCGTTTCATAACGGATTTGAGGTCAATTCCTTCGTGAAAACGGTGTCCGTCATTGCGTACACACCCAAACAAGCCCGATTCCGTTTTCCCCGAGGCTGTCGGTTGGATATAGCTTTCCAAGGGCATGTTTTTGAAAAATGCCTCATTTGGCGTCGGCCAAAGAGGAATGGGCAGCTCTGCCATAAGCGAACTCGGAATAAGTCCAATGAGCATCAGCATTAGGATTTCCTTTGCCCAATACCCCCAACTTCTCAATCCTTTCTTTAACAAATAGACATTCATAGACAATCGTTAAAAACCTTCATTTTAATATAGTTCGCCGAAGAAAAATTGAAAAACTTTTCTTCGGCGACGATCGCTTTTTTTGGAAAGCGCGAAAACTCTTCTCCGTTTTTTCTTTACGACAAGAAAGGTTTTCGCACCTTATCTCCTATTAACTATATACTAAGCATTAAAACCGGTTCTCTCGGGGTAGGACGCCCTGCCTGAACAGAGAACAATTCCGACAGTAGATGAAAAGTAGACTTTGAATGCAAGTCGTTGTCCTTTATGTAATACCAATACCCATGGTAACGTACCCAAGCAAAGGCATCGACTGGACGTTTCTTGTCGCAATAGACCTTAAATAGTTTTCCTGTGGCGTTATCCCAATTGAAAGGAGAGCCGTCGGCATTCTTTGTGACTGTAACCAATCCTTTTTCAATGTGTTCAGAGGGAATTTCAATTGCTTGGGAGAGGAAGAACATAATTCCCATCATAGAACGGAAACGGATGGTGATCCTGTTGTTTTTCAGTTCTAAGAAATTGTTTTTGAATTTGAAGTCATTCTTGTCTTGGCGAAGCCCCATGAGGGATTTGGCTTCTGCAATTTTATCGGCCATTTCAGCACTTGGCTTAAAGCGAAATACCATATCGACACTGATGTCGTTGTTATCTGGCTTTTTGTCGATTTCAATAAGGCGTTTGTATTGAAGCTCGCCCAATATAGCCGTCAACCGATGGAATTTTTCGTAATCGGGAGCTTTTTCTGGGGTGGGCTTGCAAGCCGTAGGTGCATTCTCTAAGTTGTTAATTCGATCCACATAGAGATTAAAGATCCTTTCTATGTTCCAACCATTCTGAATCAAGCCGTAACAGATAGAATCATAAATCTGCGCTAGCATTCTACCCGCAAACTCCTTCCCTCGAAGGACATTGTAATTGATGGTAGGTTGTTGAGTATAGGTTCCTCCAACAGAGGGAATGTAGTTCTCTCCTTTCAAGGAATTAGCATTTGCTGAAAAGGAACCGGTTCCTGTTAATACTTGATTAGCTGCAATGGTTGTAATTTCCAAGAAAATAGGATTATCGCGATACTTCATCCGAACCATATTGAGCAACAACTCGTTATTCAAGCTGGCTGTCACTGCTTCATTGTAGCCTGGGTGGGTCTTTCGAAGAGCATTTGGCCCAAATGATGTCCCACAACCAGTCAGTAATATAGAGAGTCCTCCTAATAGAAGTAATCTTTTCATAGTTTAATAATTTGTGTTTGTTTTCGCATAAAAACGCTTGCGAAAAACCAAACAGAAATCAATCAAATAATTTGTTATAGTTAATTTCATTGAGAAGCCAGGTAGCGGAAACCTTTCTTTTTGAGGTAAAAAAGAAAGGTTTCCGCCCCTTCCCAATAAAAACCATTCCAAAAAAACCCAAAGATGCTACTAACAATAAACAACTTGCGCGTAACTAATTTTTTAAAAATTAGTTACGCGCATAATCTCCTTTTCGGAAGAGGTTTGGGCAAACGCTTTTAGGTGACTAAAAGCAGTTCCCCAAAAATAAAAAATCTTCCCCCGAGCTTGTCTATTTTCGAGGTTTTACGGAAGTGCGTTCGGTCGAGAGGGCGACGTGATTATCAGGAAGGATGCCGCTAAAGGCCATAGTTGACATCACAACAGAGTGCCTTCCAAGAATGGACCCTGGTTGGATGACCGCATTGCAACCCACTTCTGCTCGTTCTCCGAGGATGGCACCGAATTTCCTTAATCCGGTACTCACAAGACCGGATGCCGTCTTTACCTTAACTTCAGCTCTATCTAATCTCAAATTGGCCAAGATAACGCCAGCGCCTAAGTGGGACCGCGAGCCTAAGATGGAATCGCCGACATAATTATAGTGTGGCGTTTCGACATGGTCCATTAAAAGGCAATTTTTGTACTCGCAAGAGTTTCCCAAAATGCAACCTTCTCCCACAATCACATTCCCCCGAATGTAACAGCCTGGCCTGATCTCCGTATGTGCGCCAATATAAGCAGGCCCGTTAATAGCTGCAAACGGAGGTAAATTTACGGTGGGGTGAATATAAACTTTTCCGTTTATAGATACACCAGGGGGAATATCTTTAAGGGAATCTTGAGCCGAAAAATCAAAATTCTCCAACGCAACCTTAATAAGGGGCAGCCACTCCCATACGGGCTTGTCTGCTTCAAAAAACACTTCAAAAGGTAAAGTCTTAGGTAAATCAAATAACTGGGAAGCTTTCATACATTTTACAGGCGTCGAACATTGCAAATTTAGTTAATAATCAGCGAATTATAAAAAAACACTAAAACATCATTCATTTTTTGACGAAGACAGTATTTTGTAAATAAGTTTTATAACGCCGGATATCATGAATGAGATCACAAACGCCAACCCATAAACATAAAACACCTGTGAAATTGCTTTTCCTATCATAGACTTAAGGTACCGCAATAACACCCTTTTTTCAAGGAAATTTTACTATAAGCGCAAGCAAAAATGTGAAAAACATCGCCAAACGGCGTTGACAGCAGTCGCTGGCGAGCTCAACGTACATCAGTACGCCTCGCTCGCACTCCCTTGTCGGCCTTGTTTGACTCGTTTTTGACATTTTTGCTACGTTAATATGCATAGATATTATCAAATTATCTTTTCTCTCTTGAGATAAAGATGAAAAAGATTCCTGTGAGTATGATGAAAATCGAATAAAATTGACCGCGAGTCAACGCAGCGATGAGCGGGGCGTCTGGCTCACGGAAACATTCGACAAATATTCGCACGAGTCCGTAAGCGATAAAGAATTCACCGCAGAGTCGACCAGGCGTCTGTGATTTTGGTTTTTTCCAAAAACGCCATTGGGTGAAAATCAAAAGCAAAAGTCCTTCCAACGCAGCTTCATAGAGTTGAGAGGGATGCCGCGCAGGAATAAGTTCTTGTGGATAATTGAGATACGGACAACTTTGCGGAAAAATAACAGCCCAAGGGACATCTGTGATACGTCCCCATAACTCACCATTGATAAAATTTGCAATCCGTCCAAATAGCAAACCTGGAGGGGCTAGGGTTACAAGGGCATCACCCAATTGCAGTGGAGCGATGCGAGCACGTTTAGAGAACCATAACGCGGCTAGGATGACTCCAATAAACCCCCCATGACTCGACATCCCTCGAATACCGCCTCCATGGAAATTTATTAGCAACCCTGGATGTTGTAAAGCGTTCTGCAAATCATAAAACAGCACATACCCCAATCGCCCCCCAACAAGGACCCCTATAAACAAGGAAGTCAAAAGTGTTATCTGCTGATCGCTATTTAGGGACAACCTGCCTTTTTTATGGTAAAAATTTAGCAAGCATGCCGCAACAACAAACCCCAAAAGATAAGCGATCCCATACCAACGAATCCCCTCAATAATCGGATTGGGAGGGAATTTTATAACAAAGGGATCGATATTATGCACCCAAAAAACAGCGAGCGGCGATATTTCCATAACACAATGTTGATTTCTTCCATTTTTTTTTAAAGGATATTTTTTCAATTTTAGAGAAACAAAGAAACCTCTGAAAACGGCGGGAAAACGGCTTTTGGTCCCCCAAAAGCGTTTCCCCACACCCCTTCCGAAAAGGAGGCAATCTGCGCAATAACAATTTCTTTCAGAACTTGTTATTGCGCAGACATGATCCAATAAAACTTGCCTATTTTGCGATCGAAATATTACAGATTTTGTCGCAAAACAGGTATAGGACTTCCATCCCTACTAAAGTTTATCTTCTTATTTTCGAAGCATCTGGCTATAAATTTGTTCTTTCTGACACCCTTTCATTACTTGCGCGAAGAACAATTTGAAAAAATTTTATTCGCGCAAAAACACAGATAACTCCTTTTCAGAAAGGGGCTTAGGGAAAACTCATTTTGGGCGACCAAAATGGGGTTTTCCCAAAAATCCTCCCCAGCTTACACTCTCATGACACACCTTAACGAACAACAGGCATTTATGGTACTCAATGGGTTATCGTCCATTGGGCCGATGACGATAAAGAAGTTACTTCCTGCATTCAACAATGACATTCGCAGACTATTTTCCTCAAGCGCAGGCGAATTGAGAGAGCGAGGGGGTGTATCTGAAAAAGTGGCGGAAGTGATTTTTAATTGGAGGCGGTGGTTTGATTTAGAGAAAGAAGAAAAGTCGCTGGGGGCGCTCAATGGACAGTTTATACATTGGTTCCATAACGAGTACCCTCCCCTCCTAAAAGAAATCTACGACCCCCCTTTGGGTCTTTATTGCCTAGGGAAATTACCTCCTCATGTAAAAACCATTGCGATTATAGGAAGTCGGAAGGCGAGCTTATATGGATTAAAAGTGGCCAAGCAATTGGCCTCTGAGCTAGCGCGTCTTGGATTTTCTATTATCAGCGGCATGGCCAGGGGCATCGACTCCGCAGCCCACGAAGGCGCTCTTGAAGCCAATGGACACACGGTAGCAGTGCTTGGTTGCGGCGTGAACGTCATTTATCCTTCTGAAAACGGAGCCTTGTATAAAAAAATCAGCCAATCGGGAGCAGTGGTAAGTGAATTTTCTTTAGGAAGAATGGTCGACAAGACAACCTTTCCCATGAGGAACCGCATCATTTCAGGTTTTTCTAGGGCTGTCGTCATTGTAGAATCTGACAAAAACGGAGGCAGCATGATTACGGCAAATTTTGCAGCAGAACATGGGCGTTCGCTTTTGGTGGTTCCCGGGAGGATCGACCAATCCTCTTCGCGAGGATGCCACCACCTGATACGCGATGGAGCGACGCTGATTACCTGCGTTGATGACATTCTTGAAGAAATCCACTACCAGGCCCAATTAGAGTTGCCTCTGGCCTCGATGGCTCAAAATAAGACCTCTCCCACTCCATTAATGGCACTTTCCGAAAACGAGCAAAAAATCTATAAGTGTTTGGATGAAGACGGCATGAAAACCATCGACGACCTTTCCCTTATGACCTCCCTTTCCATCTCAGAGGTTGCCTCTTTACTATTAAAAATGGAGCTCAAAAAAATGCTGGTAAAACGCGCTGACGGCTTGTTTGAATTACACTCTTATGATGCGAAAAATTAATCTAATAGCTCCCTGGAGGACTTTTTTGCTACTTCCTTTTGTCCTTCTCTTAAGGTTGTGGAACAAAACCTTACGCATCCACATCAGCGACAAAGATCGCGAATTTTTCCTTCATTTTGACAAACCCGTTATCTTTGCCTTTTGGCACGATGGCCTGTTCGTTGCACATGAAATTCATCGACGTTTTCGAAAACGCAAGATTTATGGACTCATCAGCGCCAGCAAAGACGGGGCATGGCTCGCAGCTGTCTATAACCTACTCGGAATCGGCGCCGTCAGAGGATCCAGCAGCTGGCGAGGAAAAGAAGCATTTCGAGAACTAATTAGCACCGTCCAACAAGGCAACGACATAGCAATCACCCCAGACGGCCCGCGGGGCCCACGACACGTCATGAAAAGAGGCGTACTCGAAATTGCCAAACAAACACAAGCAGTCGGCGTCTTCGCCACCATCGAGTTCTCCTCCTGCTGGCAACTCAACTCCTGGGACGCCTTCTCCATCCCCAAACCCTTTTCAAAAATAACAGTCTCTTTGCGCCCTCTGTAAGAGGATTTTTTTGGGAAAAACCCATTTTTGTCACCCAAAATGGGTTTTCCCCAAGCCCCTTTCCGAAAAGGAGTTATTTCGCAAAAATAAAATCTATCGATTTTCTTTTTGCGAATAAATGGACACTCCTAAGCGCCCCATTTCCGGAGAAATGAAGATATTTTGGGGAGATATTTTCATTGAACTATTCCTTACACTACAACGTATTATGAAAGAACTTGTTATTGCGCATATTACCTCCTTTTCGGAAGGGGCTTGGGGAAACGCTTTTAGGCGACTAAAAGCAGTTTCCCCAAATTTTTTAAAATTTTTACAAAAAACCTGCATTTTCATGCATTTTTACGAAAAATTTCACTTTGATAATCAACGGATTGGAAAATTTAATCAAACAGATCAAATAGATCAAACGTATCAAACAGAATGTTGCTTTTATATGATATAATAGAACTTCTATTTTTTATTTATGAAAACATTCAATATAAAACCAACTGATTATAACCATAATAATTTCGGGGGAAACACAGAGAGGCTTCCCTCTTGTGAAAGCAAAATCGAAAAAATTTTCATATTTTCGCGTTTTTTCAAAACAATCGCTTTCCTTTGGGAAACGTTGCAGTCTTTCTTTTTTCGGAGAAGGGCTAGCAACCTTTAAAAACTTCGGGGAAACGGCTTTTAGTCCCCTAAAAGCGTTTCCCCAAACCCCTTCCGAAAAGGAGATTATGCGCGTAACTAATTTTTAACAAAACAGTTACGCGCAAATCAATCAATATCTTTCCCTTTTTTCAAAAGACGTTTTTTTTAATAGGTTTTTTAGAAATGCCCAGCTTTTTAAGCTATTGTCATTTTTTAACTTGCCTATGTTATATATTTTCAATGACCTTCTTTTGAGAGAAGTTTTAAAAAAAATTGGATCGAACAAAAACAAACACTCCTAAGAATTTGCCATTTTAAAAAGACAAAGCGAATTTCCTTCGCAAAAGGAAAATCGATCGATTTTCTTTTTGCGAAATAACTCCTTTTCGGAAAGGGGCTTGGGGAAAACGCTTTTGGGAAACCAAAAGCCGTTTTCCCCAAC
>MIDO01000130.1:12948-13198 GCA_001831055.1 Verrucomicrobia bacterium GWC2_42_7
TACAATATAGTATTAGTGGGGCGGCCGAACGTTGGAAAGAGCTGTCTTTTCAACCGTCTCATTAGAAAGAAGTTATCGATAGTCCACGACGAACCTGGAATTACCCGTGATGTGCTTTCGCATGAAGTTGACGATCAATTTATTGTCATGGACACGGGTGGTATCAGCATGTTTGACAGGAACATGACGCCAAAGTGCATTAAGGAAGCCGTTGAAGAACAAGTTGAGTTTACGATCAATGCGTCGGACC
>MIDO01000130.1:13404-13468 GCA_001831055.1 Verrucomicrobia bacterium GWC2_42_7
GTGCTTTGGAAGCAAATCAAAGAGTCATTGGGCGCAACGGACACAGAAAAGGAAACCAAGGAAG
>MIDO01000130.1:13481-18801 GCA_001831055.1 Verrucomicrobia bacterium GWC2_42_7
CTAAACCTAATTGAAACATTTGCCAAGGAAGTAGGTATAGATGCCTCTGCTATTTATTCAGAACACAAAAAGCTCCACGCACTTTTCGGGGACAAACCTGAATTTCAAGAATTTGATGCCAACATTGATCGTCTTTTACGGGTTTCTAAAATGGCTGAACAAAATAATGCCTCTGAATATGAGCGAGAATTAAAAAACATTCCCGACAGTCCTTTTAAAAATTTACTGATATCTGCCTGGAAAACCATACGAGAAGAAATAGGAAAACGAGAAAAATTAGAAACAGAATTTGGTTCAAGAGAATTAGATTTTAATCGTTATGCCCAAGGAGCACTGCAAGATCGTGGTGAAGATCGAAACTACTATGAGAGACTCAACGAATACTATCCCCAACTAAGAAAGATTTTTTATTTAAAAATAAGAGAACTACTCAATGGAAAAATATCTTTTGAATCTTTTTATCCCAGTAATCCTGACACTGTTTCCCATAGAGATTTTTTTGAAATTTTATCTATATATGTAAATGTTATTGAACGGCACAGCCATCCCGATCCTCAATATATATTTAAAAAAGTAGATTGGTGGAGTCAGATGACCGGAAGCCAGCCTACGATGATGCCTTTATCCAAAGGAAGTTTATTATTATTGGGACAAGCTTCTGCTATTGGAACAGTTTTAATTACGAGCGGTTATTCTGCCATAATTCTTGGCCCTTCTGGAACATTGGGGGTTGTAGCAATGGCCGCACTGTTTGCAAAAGCTCCGGATTGGAATCATGTTGTTTTTGGAACACCTGAACCCAATACCACCTTCACACAAAGATTTGTAACCAACGTTATAGTCATGCTCCCTATGGCTGCTCTTTTTAATGGACTTTCATTTGTTCTTCCTCGAACCGCTTATCTTCTGGGAGGAGGATTAATCACTTACCAAACTATCGATGCCTTTTCAGATCAAAGATATTTTGAAGGTATTTTTTCAGCTCTTTTAACCTTAGGAATCACCGTCAAAGCTACAAAAATATTTTTCATTTCTAAAAATTCTAAATTCCCTGTTCTAACACCTAAAACTGTATCTAATAGAAATCAAATTTCGGAGGATGGTTATGTTATTCCACGTGGGAATCCAAAAAGTCCCTTAGAAGCAATGGATGCCCACTATGAGGATACTATTCTAAATGATCCTTATATTCAAAGCGGAGGGATTCCTTCCTATCAAGAACCGGTACTGGATCCTCATGTCAATAATCCTTCCTTAGCATTTTTAGAAAATCCATCTGAATGGCTCTCTAGTCAAAATCTGTTTTCCCTGGGGCAAGCCCATGGTTTAGACACGGCCGTTCTACCAAAAACCGCACCTCGATTGGCTCCCACAGCTCTTCTCCCTCCTACAAAAGGAGGACAAAACGTTACAGGAGGAGATTTCATTTTATTTTTAGATCCAGAAGTTCATCAAGATTTATCTTTTTTAAATGGAATTTTTAAAAGTTACGAAACAAGAAGAAAAAGACAAGAGATCATTACGGGAACTCCTTACGATCCTTCTCATCCTCCCAAGAAAATAATCATCATTATTATTAAAGATCCTTCTGATCCTCAAAATCCCCATAAGAGAATCGGGTTAATGATTACTACTGAAGGTTCCAAAACCCATCAAAAAGCCCTGAGTAACCCAATACAATATGCTGTTTTTTCTTTTAATAATACCCCACAAACAGAACAATCTGCGGGAGAAAACAGCCCTAAAAATACAAACTATGGCTATGGGGCTTCTGAAAATAACGAAGGGGGTCGAAAAGACTTATTTGAATACTCCAAAACTATTTCTCTTGAACAAAGTGGAATTCATTCCTCTAGTTTTGGAAAAACGCTCCACTATCGCACTCACTTTGATATTGTTTCTACCAACGCTCAAGGTGATTTACCGTGGGCTTCTGTCGTCCAGCAGATCTATCAATGGGTTTTAAGCCATAGTAGGGATTTTACTCTTCCCATAGATCAATTTATGGCAGGAGGCACATGGGAAAATCCTGAAATCGCAGTTGTCACAGAAAAACTAGTTGGCACAGGCTCAGAAGTAATTCCTCAATATTGGGCCGTAAGGGTTCAGCATCCAGATCGAGGAAGTCCAGGAAGATCATGGAGAGTGGATATGGCACTCACCGTTCGCGAGAAATCTATTCAATGCGTAGTAGGTGTTTACCGATGGCTTATGCCAGAGACGGATAGCCTTCGGGAATCCAAAGCCTGGCCCTCTAGTCCTAGAATTGTTCGAGAAATACTTCATCCTTCAGAAGGGAAAAATTGGAAAACTAAGTCTGCAGAACTAGATGTTTCGGATCAGTACCATGAGCTTCATGTAGGGGAAGCAACTCAATTTAAAACCATGTTAGAAGATCCTCAACGAAGTCTTCCTATTGTTTATGTTTCAAGACTCTCTACTGGAAAACTTCCTATCGATCCAAAAGAACTTGCTCAAAAACTTTTAGGAATGGCCATTGTTTATGTTGAGGGGGATTCGCAGTTCAGTGGAAATAAAACAGAAATCCAAGAAGAACATGAACATATATTTCCTTCCAAAATGCGCGCTACTTATGGAAAAGCAAAGATCTTTTTTCCAAATTTAGATTGGGAAAAGGCTGAAGAGCACCCCACCCTTTTACCTCCTACAGCTACCTTTAACCAAAAAGCCTTTATCAATAAGATTTATTATACAATTTTAAGATATTTAAATGTTAAATATCTTTCAAATTGGACAGGTATTTTTAGGGGTGAAAAACCTATTCAAGATATTTTAGACATTGTTAATCTCAAGCAAAGCCTTGAGCTTCAAGCCATCCAACAAAGATCCCAAGCGGAAATATCCCCTCCCCAGTCCAACGTCCCTAGCGAAGCTCAAGAATGGACACTCTTTTTAGAACAAGAAGTCGCACGGTCAGAACAAAAAATGGCTCTTTTAGAAAAAGCTGTAAAAAATCGTGATGAACGAATTCAAGCCTTAGAAACAGAACTTCAAGCGGCAAAGAGAGGAGAACTGGGTGACGAAATTGCTGTTTTAGAAGCTGTTAATAAAGAAGTTACTGAAGAATTAAGGATTTTAAGAGAAACTTATAATCAAACTGCCGAAGAGCTTGCTCGAGCAACGACAGAACTCCAAAAATTAAAAGGGCAATCTTCGGGAAGATTACCTATCATTAAAGAATCTGTACAAGCTCAGCAAAGACCACATCCAATAGTCAAAGAAGTCTGTCAAAACCTTCCCGATGTTGTAAGAGTACTCGAAGCCTATTTTCCAAATCGGTTATTTTTTACAGATAAGGCCAAAAGAACAGCCAAAGAACATAATGGACAATTAGACTGTTCTATTGTTTGGGATATGTTGATGGATATCAATGATCACCTTTACCCTCTCCTTTTTGAAAAAAGCTTTAAAGGCCCTCTTGAGACTGCCTTTGGACAAAGATCTCGATTTGGCTTAGCCCTCAAAGAAACAGATCTTACGATGTCTAATGCGGCCATGGAAAGAGAGAGAGAAGATGGTTATCGAGAAGAAACTATTGTTGCCTGGTCTCACGTAACACATGGAGGAGGAGCAAATACGACTCGGATTCATTACTGGGTAGACAAAGAAAGACAGCTTATTGTCATTTCAGCCATTGTCGACCATTATACAACCTCCGGCACAAAACGACATGGACATTAAATGAAAACCATTAATTTTTTGACCAAAATTTCGGGGTGAGAATCTATTTTACTGCATAATTTCTTGCAGCAAAATCATACTGATCGATGAAAATCCTTTTGAATGGAATGATAGAATTGACTTCATAAAATACAAGGATAGCATCGCGATATTCCTGCTCATTTACACTGCGATATGAAAGCGGTGCCATGTTGTGAGCCATCAGAAGGGCGTTCGCCATTAGACGCGACGTGCGCTTGTTACCATCTTCAAAGGGTTGAATGTAGCTAATACCCAAAAGCGCCACAAGAGCTTTCACATAGGGTGTTTGGGCACTTGAGATAAAAAAAGAAAGTTTTTCTATAGCATCCATAATCTGATGGACATTATCTAGAGGCTGATATTTTGAACCAACCACCCCAACGGGATGTTTTCTGAAACCCTTTTCAACACTCAAATCTTTAGTGATAATCGCGTGTAAATCTTGCAAATTTCTCTTAGAGAGAGTTAAAAATTGAGATTTGTTTTCGTGAATATAACTAAATGCATCTTTGTGATTCAAGATCATGCGCGCTTCTTTTTTGTCATGCCCAAGAGCTTCTTTGTGTTCTAAGATCAATTTTTCTGTATCAAGAAGTGTATAGGTGTTACCCTCAATACGCGAGGATTTCCATGAAAGCTCAATGACAAGACGCTCAAGTTCTTTTTTTTCTATTGTCAATGACAGTGTTTTCGTACGCCGATAATACTCGGTGGTAGCTTTATTTAATATATTAAGTTCATGTTCTGAAAAAATGTTATTTGGAAAAGATGTAAATAGATCAAAATTAAAGTGCGATGAACCAAAACGCTTGTCCGGCTCCTGCTCACAATAAGAACGGGCAGGAATATTGATAAAAATCTTGGCCAATGTACTCACCTCATAACTTCTGGAACGACCAGATCCCCTGGGAAGCAGCAATCCCTTTTTAAGCATCTTTTTAATCTCGCGCTTAATGGTAACAAGAGATACGATGTCCCCACCTCGTACAATTTCAGCTTGAATCGTTGAAGTTGTCTTGACTCCACGATCAAGCATGAGGAGGAGTATTTTTTGCTGTCTTTGACTTATTTGCACCATAATCGTATCATTTCTATAGTATAATCGTATCATTATGATCCGATTATTGCAAGATCTGTCCGGTATGGACCATAGAATCGGGGTGAGTGTACGGTATACGCACCGGTATTGGCAAGGGACAAGTTCCCTTGGACGGATAAAAGTAAAAAGTCCTGAGGCTCTTTTGGCCCGGTCATCCTGAGGCCCAAAGGGCCGAAGGATCTCTTAGGAGGTGCTTATGCTTAAACTATGGTTTGAATTATTCTTTTTATTAATTTTCCTAACAGTTGGAACCCAATGTGGATTTAATATCCACAAAATGGCTATCAAGATGCAAACAATGGCCACCCAGAAAGCTCTTGAGCCATGGCCATCACTACCGATCATGAAAAACCCCGTTCTTCCATAAGTCAGCATCTGAGTGGTCTGTTTTCTGCTTAATATTTTTATGGAATTTTAAAACCTCGTCATTACTGATCTAAGATGAAAGAGAGCATTTTTATTCATTAAGGATAGAGAAGATATTTTTTGAAAGTGATA
>MIDO01000131.1:0-1787 GCA_001831055.1 Verrucomicrobia bacterium GWC2_42_7
CACGTATCTATGAGCTCGCTAACGGCTCCTTCAAAGTCTTTACTTTGAAGATCAATAATTCTTGCCTTGGTTATGTATCTGCTGAGCAACATGTAATTATTTTATCCAGTGAAGAGCTCCTTTACGAAGAGCATATAAAAAACTAAATGAAATCAATGATAAAAAAAATAAAATAGGCAAAAAAATCGGTATGTTTTTCTGTAAAAATGTCTGGTTTATTAATACCCAAGGACACAAAAGGACCGTTGCAGCCTCAAACAAAAAAAACAAAACAGCCACTGAATAAAACCTTATTGAAAATGTAGGGAAAAAGTCCTTAGATAAGCCAACGCCACACTCATAAGGCGTTTCCTTGATCTTATTTTTACGAGCACGTTGCCCAAACACATAGCTCACCAGAAGAATAAAAACTCCAGTTCCTATGGAAAGCATAAGGTGTATTAGTAAAAAAACGTGATCACTTTCCGGCATTATGTTTATTATTCAATCAAGTGCTCGTTTTTCAACACTAAAAAACGGGAGGGAACTAAAAAGCGTCTTTCTGCAGCGTTATAGGTTCCGGATTTTTGTAAATCGCCTTTTCTTTTCTTGCAAAAACAAGGGTTTTTGTAAGGATTTTTAGGGAAGGGGTGAATTCTTATTATCACCCAATTAAAATCGTAAGATTTTTTTAACCGATCATTGGTTTTTCTAAAAAAGTCAGGAAAACTTTCTTTTCTCTTAAAAAGAAAGGGTTTTTTGATATATAACTTATTAACAATATGGGACTTGGTGCGTTACAACATATTTTTCAAAATTTTTGGGCCATATTTTTGGTTATTTTATTTTTTGGTGGGTCGATTTTCATACACGAACTAGGACACTTCCTTGCTGCAAAACGCCGAGGATTGCGTGTTCCGCGTTTTTCGATAGGTTTTGGGCCAAAACTGTTTAGCTGGAAGTGCGGGGAAACAGAATTTTGTTTGTCATTGTTCCCCTTGGGAGGCTATGTCGCTCTCCCTCAATTGGCTAATATGGAAGTGATTGAAGGCACGAAAGAGGAGTCTCCTTCCTCACAAAAGCTTCCCCCGATTTCTTACCTAGATAAGGTAATCGTGGCTGTAATGGGGGCCGTTTTTAATGCATTACTTGCCTTTGCCTTAGCGATCATTCTTTGGCAAGTGGGTTTTCCCTCAACAGCTTCGCATCAAACAACCGTCATTGGCTATGTCCATCCAAAAATCTCTGTGGGCACAGAGAATGAGATAGAAGGTCCCGCTTATTTGGCTGGATTGCAACACGGGGACCGCATTTTGAAGGTAGATGGCAAATCTGTTTCTGATTTTGGAGAAATCAACAAGCGCGTAGTCATTGGTTGTGAACGTGAAAAAGATGGGACGCCCTTATGCACCTTTACCGTTCAACGAGGTGAAAAACTCATTGATATTCAAGTACATCCAAAATTAATAGAAATGAATTCGCGTTCAGGAGACGCGATGCGTTTTATTGGAATTTCACCCGCTGAGCCGCTCGTTGTTGCTGACACAGCCAAAAATTCACCCGCAGAAGGAAATTTCATAAAAAATGACGAAATTGTTTCCTTAAATGGAAAAACCCTTTACTCCATCATTCAGCTTAATTTTTACCTTAGAGATCATCCTTCAGAGCAGCTAACACTTACAATCAAGCGGGGAAATCAATTATTATCAAAAACCCTTACCCCGAAAATGGTTGCCCATACACGCCCTTACCTACATATTGATAACCAACGGAATACAGAATCTTTCTGTATTCCGTTGGTTATCAAT
>MIDO01000131.1:1868-2524 GCA_001831055.1 Verrucomicrobia bacterium GWC2_42_7
TAAATGGACATTCCGTTTCATCCATTTCCCAGTTCCAGGAACATTTTGAACATCTTAAGCAGAATGTGATTGGAATTCAAAAGGATAAAACGCGAGAAGAAGTCTCGATCACAGACGCCATGCTGTCTCTCAAAGAAGCAGAAAAATCCCCTCTCCTCGGCCTGGTTTTCGAACCACAAGAGGTCTTGATTTATTCCAATCCCATCAAACAAATCACACAAAACGTCGTGATGACCTTTGAAACTTTGCACGCCCTAATTAGTCGGAAATCAGACATCAAAATCAACAACTTAATGGGACCCCCAGGTATCATAAAACTCATGCATGCTTTCTCCATGCATGACCTCCGCCTCGTCCTGTGGTTCGTCATTATGCTCAACGTCAACCTGGCAATCCTCAATCTCTTACCCATACCCGTATTGGACGGAGGCCATGTCCTCTTCTCTACCATTGAAAAATGCTTCAAGCCCATTCCTCTTCACTGGATTGCAAAAATACAAAACCTCTTTGTAGCGATGCTCTTAGCAATGATGATCTACGTCAGCTTCTTTGACGTCAAACGCTGGCAAGGCGATAACGACCTCGAACACAAATACACCCGCCAACAAGCCCTCCTCATCGAACGCCAATTCTAAAAGAGGGAAGATTTGGGGAAA
>MIDO01000131.1:2558-3640 GCA_001831055.1 Verrucomicrobia bacterium GWC2_42_7
CCTTTCCGAAAAGGAGATTATTACGCAAGAGATGAATTAAAAAAATTCATCTCTCGCGTAACAAGGGTATAGCATAGGCAAGTTAAGTTGTGACAAGTTGCGAAAACCTTTCTTTTTTCGGGAAAAGAAAGGTGGAGGCCTCTAAAAACTGCGGAAAAAACGGCTTTTGGTCGCCCAAAAGCGGTTCTTTGAAATTTTTAATTTTTATATTTTAGTATTGATAATACTAAAAAACAATCTCGTGTGTTTATTTTCGTTTATGAAAAAGAACCAATTTATTGCAATTATATTAACAATACTTCTTACAACCAGCGTGTTTGCGGTCATAGAAGGTGAAAAAATAAATAAAGGCGACCAAGAGGGTAGCCATTCTGCCTCAAGTTCTACTGATACAGGAGTTGCCTTGTTTTCTTTTGGCGGTCAATACGTTTTTAATGAGATAGCTCAATCCCTTTCACTTAAAGACCTTCACCTTTTATCCCAAACTTGTAAACGTGCGCATCAATGTATCCGTACTTATCTTCATGGGGTTACAAAATCCTTTAATTGCGAAAGATGCTCCACAGAAGCTTTTAAAACTTTTCTAGATAATAATAAATTGGTTCGCTGCTTAAAGCTAGAGAAGGCTGACGGTAGTTACATCCAGATACTAAAGGATGCAAATTTAATATATTTGTCTTCTTTAACCTTAGAACATTGCTTCAACCTCACGAATGCTAGCATTCCCAATCTTCCAAGAGGCCTAACTTCTTTGAATTTGAGCGACTGCCCCTGTCTTACAGATGCTAGCATTCCTAATCTTCCAAAAGGCTTAACTTCTTTGAATTTGAGGGGATGCAGGCTCTCGGATGCTAGCATTCAACACCTTCCAAGAGGCTTAACTTCCTTGGATTTGAGCGGCTACAAACTCTCGGCTGCTTGCTTTAAAGACCTTCCAAGAGACTTAACTTCCTTGAATTTGAGCGACTACCACTTCACGGGTGTTTGCTTTAAAGATCTCCCAGAAGGCCTAACTTCTTTGAATTTGAGCCACAGCGACTTCATGGATGTTTGCTTTAAAGATCTCCCAGAAGGCCTAACTT
>MIDO01000131.1:3661-13006 GCA_001831055.1 Verrucomicrobia bacterium GWC2_42_7
GCCTAACTTCTTTGGATTTGAGCTACAGCAGATGCATATGTGTTCGCCTTAAAGGTCTTCCGCAAAAACTAACATCATTGAATTTGCATTTCTGCTCTAACCTCAGGGATACTTGCTTTAAAGACCTTCCGCAAAGCCTAACTTCTTTGGATTTAACCTACTGCTTCAATCTTACAGATGCCAGCATTCCCAAGCTTCCAAGAGGCCTAACTTCTTTGAATTTAAGAGGATGCGGCAGCCTTACAGATGCCAGCATTCCCCACCTTCCAAGAGGCTTAACTTCTTTGAATTTAATCAACTGCAACCTCAAGAGTGCTTGCTTTAAAGATCTCCCTCAAACCCTAACTTCATTGGATTTGAGCAGATCCGACCTCACCGATGAATGCTTTAGCCAATTAAAACGCGAGCATCCCTCGCTTTCCATTAAAATTGGGAGGATGCGTTAGTCGCAATTGCAGACGGGCAAGGTGAGGGTTTTATCCTCTATTCCTTTCCCATAATCCCACAGAAAAACACCCGTTCAATTTTTGAGAAGGCGGACAAGGTGAACACACTTTTTGCTCCCATCTCATAGATCCGCTGAAAAACTTTAGTTCAGGATTTCGAGCAGGCGGGCAAGGTGAACACGACCGAGCGTACTAACGTACGTGAGGAAGTGTGAATCCATAGCCCAACGCACTCAAACTTAAAATTCTTTTACCCTTTCCCATCATCCCACAGAAAGATGTTAGTTTAAGATTTTGAACAGGCGGACAAAGCAAACATGAGGGAGCGTATTTAAATTACGTGACCGGATGGGGGTCTGATGTCCAACGGACTCAAGGCCTAAAGTTCTTTGCTTTCTTTGCATACCCCTGAAGAAAGATGTTAGTTTAAGATTTTGAGCAGGCGGACGAAGCGAACATGAGGGAGCGTATTTAAATACGTGACCGAATGGGCGTCTGATGTCCAACGAACTCAAAACTTAAAATAACATCTTTCTTAGCGACCGAAAAGAGACCGAAGAGCCCCAGTCAGCGACTCATCGTGGGACCGAGGGGGTGTTTGTTGCTTTACCTGGGTGGGTTGAGGCCGCATGATGGCGTCTGTGACACTTGAGTAATCCGGCTTACTGAGGGTTCCGTTGATAGCAAAAGTTTGCCCTTTATAGTAGCCTTGGTCTGTTTTTGTTGGCGAGATTAGGCCAATTTTATCGAAAACTTGGGCGGCTTGGCCAAGAGCGTCGATACGTACAGTAGCGCTTAGGGGCTGATCAGGGATTTTGACATTGGAAACGAATTTGACCGTTCCTTTTCCTGAGACAAAGAGTTCTGGATTTTGGAGAAGGATTTGGGAAATTTCAATGTCGTAAGACTTATCTCGCTTAGCTTGGATGAGGATTTGGTCGTATTTAATTTCCTGAAAATAGGCGATGGCGCTTCCTGCAAAGCTTCCGACGTTGCCGATGGCGGAATTAGTTGCGGCACCTAAGGCTGTTCCTGCAATGCTAAGAAGGGCCGTCCCAACCTGGGCTTTTTTGCTAACAGAGAAGGGGGTAATGGTGCCTTTTTTACTAGATACAGAGGCATTACCCTGAATGTTATTCTCTAAAGATTCAAGGTTAATCCCTTGGCTTTTTATGTCGGCTTGGGTTGTAAAACTGCCATTAATGGGCGTTGTCCCTCCGTTGAACTCAGACAAAAGGAGTCCGACATTCAAGTTTTCGAGGCGCAATTGAGCGTCCATAGAATAGGGTTGAGGCGCTTTCTGCTGAAACCCGATGCCTCCTTTGCAAGAGAGTGGCGCTCCATAAATAAGAGCTTTGAGGGAGGTGAGATCGACTTTATTTTCCGAAATATTGAGTTTTGCTTGGGCGTCTTTCAATAGCATTTTTTTATTGAAGAGGACACTCTTCGCATCGATGGTAGCCTGTCCCAATGTTCCTTGCCAAAAGGGTGCAGTATCTTTTGGTTTCTCCACAAGAGAAACTCCTTTTGAAGATGTCGTGACTTTGGGAGGGGCCGCATTCGTATCCTTGTGTTGAAGGATAGCGGATAAGCCCATGACGTCATCTATGTTAAAGCGTGTACTACCGATCGAAGCATCAAAGCCAAAGCCGTGTGCTTCCTTGGTAAGACTTCCTTCAAAAGTGAGATCGCTGGTTCCATCGGACCCTTGTATTTTCAAAGGAACACGTAATTTGATCTGATTATCCTTTAGGAACGCCCCTTCTATCGGCGCACTGATAAAAATAGATTGAGAAGGATTCTCTGCATGAGAAGCTTCGAGAACTAGTTTCCCCAAAAATTTATTGGATTTTTCACTATTAGCATTGGCTTCAAAGTGGATGGAACCTGTAATATTTTTATCTCCGGTAAAAAAGGGCTGTTGGAGGAGACTATTAATGTTACAGAATATATTGATAGCTGCCTTTTGAAGCGGATTCAAAGTTGCATTTGGCGCAATGGAAGCGACGATACTGCCAGACAGTATAGGGGATTGCCCACCCTCGACCTGGAGACTCTGGACACTAGCCTGAATGCAATCGGGGGCATACAGAACGCTTGGAGAACAAACAATGCCTACATTTTTCAAAAAAATTTCCCTTCCCTTTGAAAAAGAAATGCCTTTCATTACCAATAGTTTATTAGGTCTTACGGCAATCATTTCGCCATCTGACTGAATTTTAAAATCGCCTGTTAGTATTCCACTCACGTGGGAACCTTTCATGCAACAGGATAAGGGATCCATTGGGAATGCACTCATAGATAGAGCAAGGTCGACCTTAGGAAGGAGACCCGTTTCCCCTTTTTTCACGAGATCAATCGAAATGGCCTCACTACTCTTCAATGACAATACCGTTGTATCTGATTTTTCCAACTTCATCGTAATAGCCTTAACTACGGCTTCCTTATCTGGAACCACATTAACGTCGTAATGGGCAACAAATTGCAAAGGATCATTGATTTGTTTCACATAACCATTTGCAATGGGTTGACGTGAAAGCGTATTCAGTGATGCGGAAAAAATCCCTTCATCTTCAATGACTTCTGGTTTGTAATTCTTGTGTTTGATAGAACCCGTATGTTGCAATGAAAGCAGAGGCTTTGAGCGGGTAGAGATCTTTGTACTAATTTTATATCTGACCATTTCATCTAAAACGGAGATAGACGGATCGACCGTAATAGTAACATTTTTTATCCATTTCTTTTTACCAGAGGATACGGTAAGGTTATCGAAGGTTAAAGGGGTTGGAGTCGCTAGATACAACGACTTATCCTCATTGCATGATAGCAAAATTTCTCCATTTATGTTTTCGCCTTCAACTAAATATCCATAGGAACTTGCAATAGCACTCAAATACTCAACAGGGAACGAAGGAATGCCAATTTTGAGCAAGTCTCGTACATCAGGAGCAACCGCTACCTTCATCGTTTTCAAATCAAACTTAAAGGGACTCAACAACCCCATCGTCAATAAAGAATTTTCCTTATCATCTAAGGCATTAACTCTCAAGCTCTTGACTTCAATATTTTGTTTAGAGAAAAGGAAGTCTATACTCGATCTTAGTTCCGCTGAATCAAGAGCCGCTAGTTCAGGAACTAGGTTACCCAATTGCTTAGCTTGAATTTTTGATTCCAACACAGCCGCTCCATTGCACAGAGCCACATTAGCAGAGATAAGGGCCTGAAGTTGAAGATTAAAGCTGGGGAGATTAAATAGAACAAAAGGCTGTATCTGCGAACAAGAAACATGCGCCACCACCCTACCCTTTGCAAACCGAGATTTTTTGTCATAGGAACCCGTAATTTGCAATAAAGATTCCTCCATGTTTTTGTCTGCAAACACGTTAGCAAAAAAAACTTCGCCTGGTTCTTTTTTCTGTAAAGAGAGCTCTATTTTCAATTCAGGCGCATGCTTGGCCTCCGGACCAAAAGCCTGAAAATCCCCAGTAACTTGCAATTTATCTATATGAGCCGAACTCGTTTGGGTGAACTCAACTACGTTATTGAAACAGATACTTTCAATGGGTGCATTTTTTCTCAAATCCAATGCCCGGCCTCGAATGTTTAAGGAAGAAGGTTTTTCTGGAAAAATATTCTTTGCATCTATAGACAATAACACCTTTTTATTTTCAGGAAGAAGGGCCATTGCATCTATATTTAACTTCTTTACTTGCAACAGCATCGGAAGACTGCAATACTTCAAAAACCCACGAAAATCCGAAGTACAAAACTCCCTCTTAGGCAGAACAGATGCAGACATTGAGTGAAGTTCAGGAACTAATTGGGCAACCTTGACGCCAGACGAAAAATCATTGGAACAATCTACAATGACATCACTTACCACAAGTGACTCTATCTTAACCTGTTGTCTCAACAAAAAAGGAATTGGCGACCACCTCAAGTCCAACGACCCAACCCCTATCTTGGTGCCATTCTCCGTAAAATGGACTCCCCCCAACTTCACGTGACTCAAATAGACGTGGATATCTTTAATAGAAAAATCGCTATACCTTGATTGTAAAATACTTAATGCCAACTTCTTTTGCACAGATGGTACCATCAACACCCCAAACAAGACCCCTACTCCCAATAACGCAGATACCACTAATCTAATTACCCATTTCATACAAAGTCGCTATTAAAACAGCTTTGCTGAAAACTTAAAGAGAAAAAATAACAACCGTAAGGGTTTGAGGAAAACACATTTTGGTCCCCCCCCAAATAGATTTTCCCAAGATCCTTACCGAAAAGGAGTTATTTTGTGAAAAACAGGGAAAAAAATTTAACGATTTTACTTTTGCAAAAATATCTTTTCCTGTTTTTGTGAGAAAAAGGAGCTTTTAGAGGCGTCCCATCCTTTTGCTCAATCCAGTACGGAGAATGGTGGCCGGCAAATCATTCGTTTTTTCAGAAAGCCCAAAAAAAGTGCTTGCTCGGAGAATAAATTCTGTATGGAATTTGATCACCGAACGACCTCTCCTTTTCGGAAAGGGAAGCACGGTATAGTTAATTGCATAGAGAATAGATACGCAGAAACCCTTCTTTCTGAGGAGAAGAATGGTTTCCTGACAGAAAGCATCTGTTCAGTTTTTGAGTATGTTGGGCTACGGATTCACACTCCCTTACGTACACATGTACGCTCGGTCGAATTCACCTTGCCCGCCTTCTCAAAAACAGAACAGATACTTTCTGAACCTTTCCAAGAAACACTTTTAATAATCGCATAATAAAAACCTTACGGTTTTTATTATGCGATGGATGAGAAGTTTTCCCAAAACAAAATACTGTATTCATTTTCAATGCGTTTTACTATACTTAGCTTAGTAATGAAAAAGTTACAGATTTCGTTCGCTAAGTAGATTGAATCGAAAAGACCTAAGATCAAACACAAAAGGTTCCTCAATTTTGGATGCATTTAATTATAGTTTTTCTAAAAAATTCAGGTCTTTTTCCTTAAATCAAAAAGCAAAGTTTCCAGATAATTAATTTTTCTAAAAATTTTATGAAGAAGAATAATATAATCGCTACGAAAGAAGAGATGTTAAAGAAGGCCGCACAGGAAGCACGAGGACTTGCGATAGATGCAGTGAGCTCGGCGAAGTCGGGACATCTGGGACTTCCATTGGGGGCAGCGGAAATAGGTGCGGTATTGTTTGGACAGTTGCTTCACTATAACCCCGATGAACCCCGTTGGCTAAACCGCGACCGTTTTGTTTTGTCTGCAGGGCACGGGAGCATGTTTCTTTACGCGTGGCTGCACCTTGCCGGCTACGATCTTTCTTTGGACGAGATCCGTCATTTTCGTCAACTAAATAGCAAAACTCCCGGTCATCCAGAATTTAGAATGACTCCCGGTGTTGAATGTACCACCGGACCCTTGGGACAGGGCATTGGGAACGCTGTAGGGATGGCAATTTCTGCAAAAATGATGGCAGCCCGCTATAATACTTCTTGCCAGCTTTTTGATTATTCCGTCGTTTGTCTGTGCGGCGATGGTTGTTTGCAGGAAGGTGTTGCACAAGAAGCAATTGCGTTTGCAGGACACTTGGGTCTGGACAACCTGATTCTCATCTACGATTCCAATGGTGTCACATTGGATGCCATGGCTGATAAGACGCAGAGTGGAAATGTCGTTAAGCGATTTGAGTCTTATGGGTTTGACGTGCAGCAAGTTGATGGTCATGACATGGTTGCAATCGCAAAAGCATACGAATCTGCAAAAAATGCGAAAAACCAAAAACCCCACCTTATCATTGCAACAACCGTTATTGGCAAAGGAATTGCAGAGGTAGAAGGAACGGCAAAAGCCCATGGAGAAGGCGGTTTTAAATTTGCAGACGCCGCCAGAAGATCTCTGGGCCTTCCTAGCGAAAAATTCTTTGTATCTCAAGAGGTTAGAAACTTTTTCGAAGGACATAGATTCAATTTACTTTCAACTTACACAAAATGGAAGGATATGTTCGCCCAGTGGTCTAAAGCAAATCCCTCTCTAGCTCAAGAACTTTCATCCACCCTTCCCCCTCCTCCGCCCTACGACCTCCTGAACAAAATCCCCTGTTTTACAGAAGAAACCCTCTCTACGCGCGTAGCAGGAGAAAAAGTACTCAATGCGCTTGCTTCATTCGATCCTCTCATCATCAGCGTAAGCGCAGATCTCCACAGTTCGACAAAAAATTATATCCACAATGGCGGCGATATTTTTAAAAATTCATTCTCTGGAAAAAATCTATGCTTTGGCATCCGCGAACACGCCATGGGAGCCATTCTAAACGGATTTGCCTATGAAGGTATCTTTAAACCCTCTGGCGCTACATTTTTGGTCTTCTCGGATTATTTGCGTCCCTCTATTCGCCTAGCAGCACTTTCGCATCTTCCTGTTGTATATATATTTACACACGACTCCATCGGCGTTGGAGAAGACGGACCCACCCACCAACCCATCGAAACCATCTCCGCGCTCCGCTGCATCCCCAATTTACACGTTATTCGTCCCGCCGATTGCGAAGAAACCGTTGGGGCATTTATCGCAGCCATGGATCGCATGAGTGGTCCAACCGCCCTCATTTTAACACGCCAAAACATCCCTAACCTACACACTATCAATGCAGATACACGTCGCCATTCGGTCGCCAAGGGTGCCTACGTCGCCAAAAAAGAAAAGGGAGAACTAAAATTAATCCTAATGGCGTCAGGTAGCGAAGTCCACCTAGCCCTCAAAGTCGCAGAAGAACTCGATGATAATGTCCGCGTAGTCTCCATGCCATCGATGGAACTCTTTGATCGCCAATCGGATTCATATAAACAGCAAATTCTTCCCTCCTCCTGCAAAAATAGAATATCCATCGAAGCAGGACGTACCTCCCTCTGGCACAAATACGTCGGCCTCGAAGGCGTCGTCATGGGCATCGATAAGTTCGGCATCAGCGCCCCAGCAGAACTCATCTTCCAGTCCTACGGCCTCACCATGGACAACATCCTCAAAGAAGCTAAAAACTTTTTGTAAGGGAAGTGATTTTTTTGGGGAAAACCAATAGTCGCCCAAAATGGGTTTTCCCCAAGCCCCTTTCCGAAAAGGAGATAATTTCGCGAAAATAAAATTTTTCAAATTTTACTTCCGCGAAGACTTAATAAAAACCAAACTTTGATACTAAAAATGCCTTAGCTTTGAAAAATAGCGTTTTCCAAGACCAACTTTAAAAAAGAAGTTTTTCGCGAGGCATGAATTTAAAAAATTCATACCTCGCGAAAATATCCTCCTTTTCAAAGGGGGGTTGGGGGAACGCTTTTGGGAGACCAAAAGCGTTCCCCCAGAACCTTACTACAATTATGGAATTTGAATTAAAGATTTGGAAGCAAAGTGGGCCTGAAGATGAGGGCCGATTTGTAACGTATGGGGCTAAGGGGATTTCTCCGGACAGTTCTTTTTTAGAAATGTTAGATACGCTGAATGAACAGCTTGTAGAAAAAGGGGAAGAACCGGTAGCCTTTGATCACGATTGTCGAGAGGGGATCTGCGGCATGTGCTCACTGGTCATCGATGGGGTGCCGCATGGCATCTCATCGCAAACGACTGTTTGTCAACTACATATGCGCCATTTTAAGGATAAACAAACCATTACGATCGAACCGTGGCGAGCAAAACCGATCCCGATCATTAAGGATCTGGTGGTTGATCGCAGTGCGTTCGAAAAGATCATGCAAGCCGGAGGTTTTATTTCTGTATCAACCGGTTGCGCGCCTGAAGCTCATGCTATACCTGTACCTAAAGACATTGCAGAAAAAGCAATGGATGCGGCTGCTTGTATCGGTTGCGGAGCGTGCGTTGCGGCATGCCCAAATGCTTCTGCAATGTTGTTTGTCGCAGCAAAGGTCGCTCATTTAAACACCCTTCCTCAGGGCCAACCTGAAAAAGATAGACGCGTCCTAGCCATGATTAAAGCCATGGATGAGGCAGGATTTGGCAATTGTAGCAATCATGGGGAGTGTGCAGCCGTTTGCCCCAAACACATCAAACTAGACGTCATTGCTAAACTAAATCGGGATTATGCCCTTGCTCTTGCAAAAAAAATTATTGAATAATCTTTTATGAAGTTTTTTGGGGAAAACGGCTTTTGGTCACCCAAAAGCGTTTTCCCGAAAAAACTTTCCGAAAAGGAGGGAGTTGCGCGAAGTATAAATTTTTCAAATTAACACTTCACGCAATGGGATTGTTTATGAACTTATAAAAAACCAACCTTTTCCTAAAAAATATATTATTTTAATAGAATTGTCCTTCGCTCACTTAGATGGTAGGGTATTTAAAAAAACGTATTTCGAAATAGCTATATGAGTAAATTTATTATTATATTCCTATCAGCCCTATTGGTTGCAGGCTGTAAGGATTCTCAGTGCCCGCTGGTGTCGACGCCAGAGATCCAGGAATCTGCTTACAAAGATGGATTGAGGTATCTAAGGGAAGGAAGGCTCGAAGACGCATTTTGTGCTTTTATGAAAGTCACAGAATGTCATAAGCCTGCGCCTGAAAGCTACTTAGAACTTGGACGGCTTTACCTAAAAATCTACGACGATCCCATCGCCGCTATCTATTGTTATCGAAAATACCTGGAAACTTATCCAAAAAATGAAAAGTCTCCCATGGTCTTACAATTAATAGAGACCGCAAAAAAGGAATTTGCGAAACAACTTCCTGGACAACCTCATTCCCAACAACTTGAGAAAACAGAACTGGTCGAACTTTTAAGGCAAACCCGCGAAGAAAACCAGTTACTCAAGGACCAAATCTCAGCCCTTGAAAAACGCCTCGTCTCCACATCCCACCTCTCCTATCACGCCTTCACACCCTCGCCAACAAGAAGCTTAT
>MIDO01000131.1:13070-13758 GCA_001831055.1 Verrucomicrobia bacterium GWC2_42_7
GCTCCCCCAAGCGCTGGAACGAAATTTACGAGGCCAATAAATCCTCTATGCCCTCTTCAAAAAACCTAAAAATCGGCCAAGAATTAATAATCCCCTAAGGTAATTGGGGAAAACGGCTTTTGGTCACCCAAAAGCGTTTTCCCGAAAAAACTTTCCGAAAAAGAGGATGTTGCGCGGGAATAAATTCTTTCAGAATTTATTCCCGCGCAAAGGGAGGGTCTTTGTGAAGGGGATGGGGAAATCTACTTAGGCCCGAAGAAAGAGATTCCGGTATCGCCAATAGAAATTTAATTTACTACATATGGGAAAACAGTCAGCACGAACACTTTGGACAGCTAAACTAACGGGACCTGGGGCGAAGAAGAAGGCCAAGGAGGAATCTGTAGTTACACGCAGTTCTTTGATTTGCGAGGGATTTATACTAGGCATAGACCCAAGCTTACGGGGAACAGGTTTGGCTGTTATTCACGTAAAACAGAAAAACCAGCCTGTTTTGATTTATTCAGAAACAATTCGAAATAAGCCATCGCTGAATTTTTCCACCTGTCTAGCAAATTTGTCGATACGCACGACAAATTTATTACAAAAGTGGCCCATTCAACACGTAGCAGTTGAACAAACAATTTATGTCCAAAATTTTCAGACTGCACAAATTTTAGGTGCAGCACGCGGTGCACTTATCGCAGCT
>MIDO01000131.1:13797-14136 GCA_001831055.1 Verrucomicrobia bacterium GWC2_42_7
CTCCGCATCAAACAAGCTGTTATCGGCTTCGGAAGAGCCAGCAAAGAACAAGTCTCACGCACTCTCATGCAGATGCTAAACCTCCCTTCCGCCCTCCCCTTCGACGAAGCAGACGCCCTCGCTGTCGCCCTTTGTCATGCCTTTACTTATCGCCCTTTGTCTTAAGGAGGGAACTGCTTTTGGTCGCCCAAAAGCGTTCCCCCCTTCCCCCCCCCTCCGAAAAGGACGACGTTGCGCGAAAACAAAATTTCTACGGAATTTTGTTTTCGCGCAAGGTCTTCTTTTTCGGAAAGGGTTTGAGAAAACGGCATTTAATGCAAGGTTTTCTTCTTTTTTGAA
>MIDO01000132.1:0-4057 GCA_001831055.1 Verrucomicrobia bacterium GWC2_42_7
AAGCGTTTTCCCCAAGCCCCTTTCCGAAAAAGAGGTCGTTGCGCGGCTATAAATTCCTTACGGAACTTATAGCCGCGCAAGGGCTTCTTTCTGAACGTGTTTCGGGAAACATTTCTTTCCCTACCTCAAAAAAAGGGATTCCGCATCTCCATTTTCAACGCGTTTAACTATACCGCCGTTTTTCCCATCCCATGATTTTTCCTTGTCAAATAACATGTTTCCTGTTAGATTGATAGGCAACTCAACCATATGATTACACAGATCAAGAAGGTAATGTTAACATTGTTGGCAACTGGGTGTATGCTCGTCAGCGAAGCCCAATTAACAGCACCCATGATATTTGGGATATCGCAGGGGGTCAAAGAAGAGAAGTGGTATGCGAACCCGGCAGTAGGGGCCATTCTGATAGATAGTGGCTTTGTTAGTAGTTTGAGGTTTTGGGGCAATTGGGATTTCGCTCATGAGGCAGACCATCCTGATGAAAGAGATTACATCAACGATCAGCCTCGAGATGCAGTAATGGCAATACTAAGACATCTATTCCCATCACCAACTGGAGTTCTTGGAGGGGTGAATTCCGACAAGTTCTTTTGTAATTTTGCAAACGCCACTAACATCGCTCAATTAGTTAATGCACTAGGAAAGGAGGGGGATTTTTTCCAAAATATCGATAATTGGGTGGACGGGATGGATGCTGAAGGGAAAAAACTATTTAACTCAGGAATTAAGAATAAACGTATAAAGGAATTTGCTAGACACCTAAAAGAGGTAAAGAGTTGCCCCAATTACCCCCCGCGCATTATTGAACAGTTACTCATGGCATTTCTTTATGAAAATTTCAATACGATGGAAGATTTGGAAGCCTATTGGAAAAACCTAAGTGAGAGTGCAAAAGTAGTTGGTTTTCAATTCGATAAAAATTCCCAATTGACCCTAGAGTCACTGAAAAGTTTAGCCGAAAACCCTGTAGGCCTAACATCCTTTCAATGCATATTGGCTCTACAAAGTATAGATGATTTTCAGTCTATTACACCCTATAACATGGAGAGGAAACTCTTCTCTAATGGCAGAGCAAAACCTTATAATAGGAAAGAAAATAATCTAGGAGGAGAATATTTTGCAGATTGTGCAGAAACCATGATCCGTCAGGTCATTAATTTCCTTATATGGAATAACCAAAAGAAGAAGTTCGCCATTGATGAGCTTATAGAAAAATATCAATCTCAACCTCATGAGAATGTCGGTTTGAATAACTTTAAAAACCTTGTTACCTTTTTTACCTTAAAACAAGCAACAAAAATCCAGGCAAACAATAGTTCTCCAGAGATGAGAGGGGAATGGAACAAAGTTGTCGGCGATCTTGATGGCGGCGTTCTCTATTCACGCCCATATCACAATGAAGTAGAACCTGGATTCATTAACATGCTGAAAATCCTGCGTCGAATCTTAGATCTCCCCATTGAAGACTTGTCGGAATTGTCGGAATTATTAAAAGAAGGAGAGCAAAATCGAGTAGCCATCGAAAAAATATTGCTACAAAAACTACAGGAAATGTTCGACTTCATAAAAACTTCAGACAAGACAATCGAATTGACATTAAAGAAATTAACTATTTCAGATAAAGATACCTATGGAAATTTAAAAGTAGCCATCTCATTAAGGAATTCTACTGAAAAATTTTCATTCAACGTATATACTGGGAAAGAACATGGAGAAGTTAATAAATTATGTCATGAAGGAGATGTAATTTCAATGAGTAAGACCCCCCTTATTAAGCAATTAGAAAATCATCTCTCGATCCAACAAGGAGACCGAAGAGAAACAACATACTTAGCGGCAGAACAATTTAATATTCATCAAGATAAAAGCAATAAAAACCTCTATTGGCTATATAGATCTACGATTGATGACAGTGAATCTATGTGCCAATTCTTAGAGAGAGTAAGCACCTTGCCAGACAATATATTAGGAAGAGATAATGTCATTGCCGAACTTATGAAATCTATAAGCTGGGACGACGATCAAATTTATCATCAATACAGGGAAATTTATCACAACTTGCTTCAAAAGTATCCAGATCTAATAAAAAATTTAGGATATTTAAATTATAGTAGGATACAAAGCCCAAATGGGACCCTAAATCTGACCTCAGCTGTAGGCGTAAAAAAGATGAGTTTATTTGGCTCTCGTATGAGAGACATTAAAGGGCTTTCCAATCCTGGGTTAGAAAGCTTACAGTGTTCTCTCCTAGAAATGCCGAACGCTGTCTTAGACCTAAGTGGGTTAACTGAGTTGAAGAAATTGCACCTAGATGGTGCTAAGTTAGGCGGCATCAAGGGCCTTGAAAATAACAAATCCCTAGAAACATTAAATTGCTCGCACCTAAAAATGCCCAACGCTACTTTAGACCTAGAGGGCCTAATGGGGTTAAAGACCTTGGACCTAGATAGTGCTGAGTTAGGCGCCATCAAGGGCCTTGAAAATAAAAAAGCTTTAGAAATATTGAATTGCTCGTACCTAAAAATGCCCAACACCGTCTTAGACCTAAGTGGGTTAACTGAGTTGAAGAAATTGGACCTAGATGGTGCTGAGTTAGGCGGTCTCAAGGGCCTTGAAAATAAAAAAGCTTTGGAAACATTAGGTCTCACAGAACTCCAAATCCCCAACAGTACCTTAGACCTCACTGACTTAAGGAGGTTAAAAATTATAGACCTACGTAGTGCTCGGCTAGGTGACATCAAAGGCCTTGAAAATCCTAACTTAGAAACGCTAGTTTGCCTCGGACTACAAATGCCTAAAGCTGTCTTAGACCTAAGTCGCCTATCGGGTCTAAAGTCACTAAACTTAAGTTGGGCTATATTACGCGGCATCCATTGGCCCGAAAATAAGAATTCCTTGGAAACATTAGACTGTTCAAACCTAGAAATGCCGGATGCAGTCTTAGACCTGAGTGGGCTAACGGAACTAAAGGAATTAAATATAAGGGGCGCTGAACTAGGCGGCATCAAGGGCCTAGAATCGCTAAAGGCAAAAATTATTAAGTAAACCTCCAAATCCAAGAGAACCCGCGCAATTAAAATGGATAGATTTTATTTGCGCGATCTTTGCTTTTCGGAAAAGGGGGCTGGAAAAACGTAAGTTCAATTTTTCGAGCAGGCGGACGAGGCGAACACGATTCCCATAGACCCGCAGAAAAACTTTAGTTCAGGATTTTGAGCAGGCGGGCAAGGTGAACACGACCGAGCGTACATACGTACGTGAGGAAGTGTGCGTTCGATCTCCAACGCACTCGCCTTTTACCATTTTTCATAGCGCCGCAGAAAGATGTTAGTTTAAGCTTTTGAGCACGGGCGCAAGGTGAGTGCGAGGGAGCGTACATACGTACGTAACCGAGCTCGAATCCGCTGCCCAACGAACTCAAAACTTAAAATAACTTCTTTCTGCAGTACGTGATGGAGGGCGAGTCCCCTGTCCAACGCACTCAAAAACTGAAATAACACTTTTCAGCTCATATCAGCACCCCATAATCAAATTGACGCATAATGTTTTCGATACGGAGAGACGGTGAGGGGTTGGCGGAGGCGCGGAGGGCGAGGGCGAGAGCCCAGAAGCGGTCCGCGTGTCCGTTTTTTCCTCGATCGGCGGTGAATCGAAGGTTGCCTGAAGAAGTTGTTTCTTTTTTACAGCGTGCAGGTCTGCTTGGATTTTCGCGTCATTCGGAATTCTGATGAGGCGCTTTTCGAACGCACTTTTGAGGTCGTAGGCAAGCGTTTCCTTGACCTGGTTTGTAAAGGTGATGCCTGTGATTCTTCGCGATCCGAAGCGTTCGATGGCTTGTTCCGCAAATTGGCGACCGATACCAGATTGATCAATGCACACATGCACGATTTGAGGATTTTTGAGATATTCATAAAATAAGGTTTCTTGTTGACTAAAGGGTGTGTTTTGAAGACATAAGAGTGAACGTGTAAACAACGTATTATTGACTGATTCTAGCAGCCAAAACACGGAAAGGTCGTGGTTTCGACCGATGTCAATGCCCAGGAAACAGGGATTT
>MIDO01000132.1:4065-9161 GCA_001831055.1 Verrucomicrobia bacterium GWC2_42_7
ATGAATCGGCTGTTCCCAAGGATCATCAACGGCATATTGCGCAGATGTTATGAGGTCATACGAGAGAAAAGTCGAATTATCGCAGGCAGGAATACACATGTACTCTTGCAAAAAAGTCTCTTCATCCGGACACGATTTTCGAATAAAATCAAAATAAGTCCCCTCATCCATCCCTTGCCGAGGATCGTCTGCCGGGAGCTTCTTTTGTAATTTTCGTAAAAACCCTTGCTCAAGTGCGTCTTGTAGCGTAACTCGATGCAGCGAGAATTTTTTTGGGTTTCCCTGAAACCGAACCTCTTCAATGAGTTTTTGAAAATAATTGAAGGATCCGCGGTGCGTCGAGAGAATTTCCAGTTGACCTCCCCAGGTAATGCCGGGATAGGCCACGGAATAGAGTTGGTGGGGGTCCAGGTGTAACGCGAATTCGTCCAGCACACGTGAGCCCCGTTTCCCTGCTTGCGCATTCGCATCTGAGGAAACACTGTAGATATGGGAATTATTGGGAAATAATAGCGCATTGTTTGATGATTGTTTAGGTTTTTGTTTAGGTTTTAATATATCTAGAAAAGACCTACAGTCCCTTAGGAAAAGTTTTGCTTGAAACTCATCCCTGGATGCTATCCAGGAATCTAGACACTTCTTTGCCATGAGATGCCTCCTTACTAAACTATAGGCAGACGCCCAAGACATCCCAATTTGTCGGGATTTCTCCATTATCTTGAGCCTCGAATCGTCACGGATCCAGCGGATCTGGTAGGGTAGGAAAAATGATGTGTTCATGGTAGAAAAACGTGATTTCAATTTTTGAATGTGTTGGACTGTGCATTCGTGCTCAGTCACGTATTTAAATACGCTCCTTCGCCCTCAACTTGTCCGCCTTCTCAAAAAATTGAACTTACGTTTTTCTCGCATCTTTTCCGTTTTCCGAAAAGAGAAGCTTGCGTAGCCAGAAAAACATTATTTCAGGACTTCGAGAAAGCGGACAAAAAGGTGATCTCTCTTTGGACAACTGCAGAACTCCTATAGAGAGGCATCAGTTCAATTTTTGAGCAGGTGGACGAAGCGAACACGACTTTTGCCCCGTTCAATCGCCCGCAGGAAGAGTTAGTTCAGAATTTTGAGCAGGCAGATTTTTGCTCCCTCCCATAGTCCCGCTGAAAGATGTTAGTTTAAGTTTTCCAGCAGGCGGACAAGCTGAGTGCAAAGGAGCGTACATACGTACGTGACTGAGCACGAATGCGTAGTCCAACGCACTCAAAACTTAAACTAACATCTTTCAGCCATCTATTATATCATAGAGGGGATAGCTTTCGTTTGATCCGTTTGATCTGTTTGATCTGTTTGTTTAAATCTTCTATCCAGTTAACAACAAACAAGTTATGCTTTCAAAAGAAGTGCCCTATTTTTAACAGAAAAACGACTCATCTGTTTGACAATCAAATAAATAGCTCAAAAAAACGTCTCTTTTCCCTTAATTAAAAAATCAGCAATTAAGTAAATTTTTTGAAAAAATAGTCCCTTTTTCCTTATGTTGCTTTTGAGGGGACAAGGGGACAAAAGGCCATTTATTTTATTGAGTTACACAGGAAAATGTTTACGGATGGAGTTTTTTCTGTTATTATGAAAAAACATACAACTATATGTCCATGAAAACCAATAAGATAATATTAACGGTGTTTGCAATAGGGTGTATGCTGGTCAGCGAAGCGCAATTGACGGCACCGATGTTATTTGGAATATCACAGGGGGTCAAAGAAGAGAAGTGGTATGCGAACCCCGCAGTAGGGCCTATTTTGATAAATAGTGGCTTTGTTGATAGTTTAAGATTTTGGGGCAATTGGGATTTTGCTTATAACACAGACCATCCAGATGAAAGGGATTACCTTAACGATCGGCCTCAAGATGCCGTAATGGCAATACTAAGACATCTATTTCCATCACCAACTGGAGTTCTTGGAGGGGTGAATTCCGAAAAATTCTTTTGTAATTTTGCAAACGCCACTAATATAGCTCAATTGATTAATGCACTAGGCAAGGAGGGAGATTTTTCCCAAAACATCGATAATTGGGTGGATGGAACGGATGTTGACGGAAGAAAACTATTTAATTCAGGGGCTAAGAATAAATGTGTAAAAGAATTTGCAAACTGCCTGAAAGGATTGGCTAGCTGTCAGCATTATCCTTCTCAGATCATTGAGCAATTATTGATGGCTTTTCTTTATGAAAATTGTAACACGACGGAAGATTTGGAAGCCTATTGGAAAAACTTAGAAAATAGCTTAAAGATAGAGGGTTACCCATTCAATAAAGACTCTTTATTGACTCCGGAACTAATGTTAAACATAGCCAAGGATCCTGCCAATGTAACGTTACTTTCATACATACTAATACTAAAAAGCGTAAAAAATATTCATTCTACTACCCTCTACAACATGAATGAAGAACTCTTCTCCAATGGCAGAGCAAAACCTTATAATAGGAAAGAAAATAAGTTAGAAGGTCCTTATTTTGCAGATTGTGTAGAAACCATGATCCGACAAACCATCAATTTCCTTTTATGGGTTAACAAAGAAAAGCGGTTCCACATAGATGAGCTTATAGGGAAATATATGGCTCAACCGCACCTTCATGTCGGCTTGAATAACTTTAACAACCTCAAAACATTCTTTACTTCAATACAAACGAGCGAAACTCAGGCAAACGATAGTTCTCCGGGAATGAGGGGGGAATGGAACAAAGTTGTCGGTGACCTCGATGGAAACGTTCTTTATTCACGGCCAAACCATAATGAAATAGAACCTGGTTTCATTAACTTGCTAAGAGTCATGCGCAGAATCTTAGACCTTCCCATCACAGATTTGTCAGAATTGACAGAATTATTAGAAGGGGGAGACCAAAACAAAGGTACTATCGGGAAAAAAATCCTACAAAAACTGCAGGAGATGTTCGATTTCATAAAAACATCAGAGAAAACAGTAGTATTGGAATTAAAAGACTTACGCATCTCAGATAAGGATGTCTATGGAAACTTAACTGTAACTAACACATTAACAGAAAATTATAGCAAATTTTCTTTCAACATTATGGTTAGTGGAGGACATGGAGAAGTTAATCAATTAAAGCAAGAAAAAGAAGGATTTCAAGTGGACTTCTTAGAGAAACTAAAAAGTCATCTTTCTTTACCTCAAGGGAATTTAAGAGAAATCGCATGCTTAGCCGCAAAAGAATTTGAGGTCCAACAAGATAGTCCTCATCAAACTATTTATGGATTATATGGCTCTAGGATTAGAGGAAATAAATCTATGAGCCAATTTTTAGAGAGAATAAGTACATTGCCAGACAATATATTAGGAAGGGATAATGTCATTGTCGAACTTATGAAATCTATAAGATGGGAGGACGAACAAATCTATCTCGAATACAAAGGGCTTTATCATGGGTTACTAAAAAAATACCCAGACTTAATGAAAAATTTAGAATTTTTGAATTATAGTGGAATACAATGCCCAAATGAGATCCTAAATTTGACCTCAGCTGTACGCATAAAAAATATATGTTTAAAAGACAGCGTCATCGGTGGCATAAAGGGCCTTGAAGGCAAAAAAACATTGGAAAAATTAGATTGCTCGTACCTAAAAATGCCAAACGCTACCTTGGACCTCAGTGGTTCAACGGCATTAAAGGAATTAAATCTACATAATCCTTGCTTAGGCGGTATCCGGGGGCTTTCAACCAATAGCTTGGAAAAATTAATTTGTGATGGCCTGAAAGTGTCCGACGTTGAGTTAATCCTCACCAGTTTACCCGGACTAAAGACATTTGATATATGTGGCGCCTACACAGGCGGCACTAAAGAGCCTGAAAAAAACAATGTCTTGAAAACATTATCTTTCAACCGAGTACACATGCCCAATACGATATTGGACGTCAGTGACTTAACAGAATTAAGGAGATTGACCCTACGGGGCACTCACTTAGGCGGCATCCGGGGGCTTGAAAATAAAAAAACATTGGAATTTTTAAATTGCTCGTCCCTAGAAGTGCCCAACACCGTCTTAGATCTCAGTGGTCTAACGGAATTAACGATATTATTTCTAAATAATGCTAAATTGGGCGGCATCCGGGGGCTTTCAATTCCTAGCTTAGAAAGATTAGATTGCTCGCGCTTGAAAATGCCCAATGCTAGCTTAAACATCAGCGGGTTAACAGGTTTAAAGGAACTGAATCTAACGGCGGCCACATTGGGCGGCCTCGAAGGACTTTCGAGTCCTAGCTTAGAAGAACTGGATTGTACGGATCTGGACATGCCCAACGCTAGCTTAGATGTCAGCGGGCTAGCAGGTTTAAAAAGATTGGGCAAAAATGGTGCGCTCTTTGGCAAACTCAAAGGAGTAAACGAATCAAAGGTAAAATTTTTGAAGAAACCAAGTACACGTCCCAGGCACAAGTTTTTTTCTGATGACTAATTTTATAGTTATACTGGAACGTAAAGTAACACAAAAACAGCTCCCTCCCTCGCGTAAGGAAAATCAATCGATTTTTCTTGCGCGACAACATTTTTTTCAGAAGGAGTGTTTAGGGAAAGCGTTTTTAATCTATTAAAAGCCTTTTTGAAAAAAACCTTTCTTTCCCTCAAGAAGAAAGGCTTTTTCACTTTTACGGGAGGTGATTTATCTGGCACAAAATAATAAAATGATTTCTATTACAATATCAACATGAACGATGGAACACAAAGTAACACAAAACCACCCCGTTTCCGGGAAGGGGATTGGGGAAAACGCTTTTAAGCGATTAAAAGCCGTTTTTCCAAAAAACAAATCCCCTACTCCATCCCCAATTGCGTTGATAATCGGGAATGTGTTGGACCATTATGATACGGCGTTGTATGGCTTTGCTGGGCCGTTGTTGGCACATTCCATTTTCCCTGAGCAGAGCAATGCAGGGGCGTTGATTGCTGTCTATGCGATCATGGCCATATCGTTGTTAACGAGGCCGTTAGGAGCTCTTTTTTTCTCGCGCTATTCAATAAAACATGGCAATCAAAGGGGGCTTTTCCTGTCTTTGACAGGCCTTGCTGTTTCGACAGCATTTATTGG
>MIDO01000133.1:0-260 GCA_001831055.1 Verrucomicrobia bacterium GWC2_42_7
GTAAGCTGATGATAGCCGCAACATTGATCATGGTAAGCGTAAATATGTCTCATCTCCGAAAAGAAAAGGGTCCCAGGGTTATTGGTATATTCACGCTTACCATGATCAATGTTGCGGCTATCATCAGCTTACGGAATTTGCCGTTGATGGCGTCCTATGGACTGCCGATGGTTGCGTTTTACGCTCTGGCTGCGCTTTTCTTTTTTGTTCCAACTGCTTTGGTTGCAGCGGAGCTATCAACCGCAATTCCAGAGGCGGGA
>MIDO01000133.1:279-3818 GCA_001831055.1 Verrucomicrobia bacterium GWC2_42_7
AAAAAGCAATGGGTCCTCAATGGGGTTTTGTCGCTGTTTGGTTACAAACCGTTAATAGCTTTGTCTCCTTTCCAACCATGTTGGCTTTTTTAGCCGGTTCGTTGGCTTACGCGCTCTCCCCAACGATGGCATCGGATAAATATTTCAATCTAGCCGTTGTTCTGGTTGTGTTCTGGGGTTGTACCTTTTTCAATATGAGGGGAATGGGCGTTTCGGGGTGGATTAGTAGTGTGGGTAGTATTTTGGGAACTATCCTCCCCTTAGGCTTAATGGTTGTTTTTGGTCTCCTTTGGATTTTTTCCAAAAAACACAGTGAAATCGTTTTTTCATGGAATGGCGTAATTCCTTCCATAACGAGTTTTAGTCAAATAGTGTTTTTGGTTGGGACCTTTTTTGGCTTTTCTGGAATAGAGATGTCTGCTGCGCACGTCGCCGATGTCGAACACCCTCGCAAATCCTATCCACGAGCAATTCTATATTCAGCCTGCCTTATCTTGTTTGCTTCTCTACTGGGATCGATGGTCATCGCAATCGTTGTTCCCAAAGACGACATCACGCTGAATGCGGGTGTTATCCATGCCATAGCCACTATCTTCCAGTCCTACAATCTACCTTGGCTAACGCCTGTAATCGCGTTTTTCCTTGCTTTGGGAGCCATGGCTAGTATTAGTACCTGGATAGCTGGCCCCCCAAGGGGACTCGTTGCCACAGTGGACAGCGGGATCCTTCCTCCCCTCCTTCAAAAAGAAAACGAAGCTAAGATGCCTGTAGCCATCATGATACTACAAGCATTCGTTGTGTCTTTTTTCTCCCTGATATTCTTATTAATGCCCTCCGTAAAGGCCTCCTTCTGGATATTAACTCTCATCGCCGGAGAGCTCATGCTTATCATGTATATATTGATGTTTATTGCTGTAATCGTACTGCGCATCAAAAACCCTCACATGGATCGGCCATACAAGATCCCTGGCGGCATCATTGGAGTGTGCATTGTGGCTGGAATAGGTCTATTGACCTGCCTTTTTGGATTTTTCATCGGGTTCTTTCCTCCCTCCGATATGAACACCGGCAACCTCTTCACCTTTGAGTTAATTGTCATCGGCGGCACCCTCCTCGTGGCGATCCCCCCATTTGTCTTCAAGTTTTTCTCAAAACCTTCTTGGAAAATTAACCAAAATTTTCTGGATAAGTAGCTGATTTAGACGGATAAAAATTGGGAAAAACGGATTTTAGTCGCCTAAAAGCGTTTTCCCCAAGCCCCTTTCCAAAAAGGAGTTATTTGCACGACAGTAAATTTTTTTGATTTTACCTTCGCGCAAGAAGTTAACTCGATTAAGAAGCTGAAACATTATATGATTCTCTCTTAAGGCTAAAAGGCACGATTGGATCTATTGGGCGATCAAAATCTGCAAGATTTTGATCGCCCAATCATTCGCTTTTCTTTGGGAGAGCCCGAGAACCTTTCTTTTCTCGTGAAAAGAAAGGTTCTCGGAGTATTCCAAATTTACCATGAAAGAAGAGAAAAGATTTTTTATACGGAGGTGGGGGTTGTATGTTCTTGTGTTGTTGGTGGTTGGGACGTGCTTTTTGAATGTTTATTTTGGGCGGCGTGCTTTTCAGAATAGGATTTGTTTAGAGAAATTAGAGACGAAACTCAAGGGGTTAAAGTCCGACTCGAATCCCGCTCTGACGCAACAGTCGTTGGGTGCATCTTCTCTTTATTTAAAGGAATTAAGTACAGAAGTTGATAAGAGAGAAAGGCTTATTAAGGATGCTAGCGAGTTGTTTTTTGACGAAATTCCCCCAAATCCTATAGAGTTTGCCTTTTTTGTTACAGAGAAAAAGAAAGCGTTAGAACTTGTTATCAAACAGAGAAATATACAATTGTCTGATGAAATAGTGGCGCAATTAAATTCTAGAAACGAAAATGGAATCACAGCTCCACGCTATAAGGAGTTGTTTATAAACATCTTTCTTTTAAAAACCTTGCTAGAATGTCCGGATTTGAAAGAAATTTTGGCGCTAAAAGATGAAGCTTCCTCCCTTAGCGAGAATCCTTCTTCCGTTCCTTTACAAGGGAAGTCGCCCGTGTATGTTTGCAAACTGAGTTTTTGTGGAAAAACAGAAACTTCCCGTGAATTTTGTAATGCCATCTCCCAGTTTCCCTTTATCAGCCTCCTCCAAGTAGAAACGTCTTCCCCCTTTATCGAAAATACCCCACCTTCCACCTACTTCAAAATCACCATCCAATCCCTTTTGTTATAAAATCGGGAGGGGGGATGTTTTGGGGGAAATTGGGAAAAACGGCTTTTAGTCGCCTAAAAGCGTTTTCCCCAAGCCCCTTTTCGAAAAGGAGTTAATTTCGCCCAAGTAAAATCTGTCGATTTTGCTTGGGCGAAATTCGATTTTCTTTGGAATGGTTCTAGAAACTTAGATACATCTAACCCCCTTTCCCTTTTGCGAAATAACTCGTTTTCGGAAGGGGTTTGCGCAAATGCTTTTAGGGGACTAAAAGCCGTTTCCTCAACCTTTTTTCACGAACTCGCATTTTTTTAAAAAAGGCTTGAATATTTTTTTTGAAGCGGTTGTATAGGCAGATCTAATTTCAATGGACAGCTAGCTCAGTTGGTTAGAGCAACTGGTTTACACCCAGTAGGTCGCAGGTTCGAGTCCTGTGCTGTCCACCATTGAAGATGTTAAAGCGGTATGTGGTGGCTACACGAAAGAGCGAGTTGGCTTTAAAGCAAACGGAGCTTGCGGTTTCTTACTTAATTAGCCAGTTAGTTGTTAAGCAACAAGCGATTCGGGATCCAGTTTTATCGTCTAATGAAATTTCTCGGTTTGAGACACTGCCTTTGACGACAAAAGGAGACCGAGACCAGAGCATAGAACTTGGTCGATCGGAGCATAAGGGTTTATTTGTTAAAGAGTTAGAGTTGGCTTTGCTGCGTGGCGATGCAGACATTGCGGTCCATAGCGCAAAGGACATCCCAATTGTCCTGCCAGACGGGCTTTCAATTGCAGGTTATTTACCCCGTGAGGAAGCCAATGAGGTATTGGTTTTCAGAAAAGGCGCTGACATCAAGACTATTGCGACAGACAGCCTACGTCGCCGAGCGCAGTTGCTAAAAATTTTCCCAAATGTCGAATGGCGCAGCATGAGAGGTAACATCAAGACACGTTTGATGAAAATTGCTAGTGGATATGCCGATGCGACCCTTTTAGCGTCCGCGGGTCTTAAGCGACTGGGTATTGATTCATGGCCCCAGTTGGCTTTTAAAAAGTATTCGTTGACGGAAATAGTTCCAGCAGTAGGGCAGGGGGCCATCGCGATACAGTGTCGTACCGACGATGTTCCTTTTTGGCGCCCGCTCTTGGACTTCTCCACCTTTCTCGCTGTAGAAAAGGAACGTCAACTCCTCGCAGAATCCAACGGTGGCTGCGGCTCCGCATTTGCCGCCCATGTTCGAGGAGAGGAAGTTATTGTTTTTTAAGGGTAAAGATCCGGGAAACCCTTCTTTTCCAGAAAAGAAAGGTTT
>MIDO01000133.1:3840-13191 GCA_001831055.1 Verrucomicrobia bacterium GWC2_42_7
GCAGAAACAAAATTTTTCAATTTTGCTTCCGCGAAAGTTAAGGTGTTTTGTTGTATTTGTTGTATTTTTCATAAGTTTTTTTGATAATGGTGTAGGGTCTAGCGCTCCACCGAACCATGTTAGTTCAAGGTTTTTCCGAGTAGGCGGACAAGGCTAAGTTTTTTGCTCCCTTCCTATAGACCCGCTGAAATAACTTCTTTCTGCCTTCTATTGTATCATATAAGAACAAGTTTCTGTTTGTTCCGTTTGATCTGTTTGATCTGTTTGATCTGTTTGATTAAATTTTCTAACAGGTTGATACTCAGGGTGTGATTTTTTAAAAAAAGCACAAAAATCTTTCTTTTTTGCCAAAAAACTTAAAAAAGATATAGCGTAGGCAATAAAAGTCGTTGTAAAACCCAACCTTTTTGCGCGAACAAAAAAGTCACGCTTTTTTGTTCGCGCATTATCGCTTTTCTTTGGAAAGCGCGAAAACCTTTCTTTTCTTGTGAAAAGAAAGGTTTTCGCATCTTGTCATTTTTTAATTATTTTTGTTTTGCGTTTTTTGAAAGGATGGGTAAGGGTGGGGTTGTTACTGTTTTTTTAAAGGCATGAATTTATATCCAGTGGATTTGGTGATTATTTTTGGTTACCTGATTATCACGCTATGGATTGGTATAAAAGTTGGTACCAAAAATAGAAATATGCGTGATTATGCCATAGGAGGAAAAAATTTTTCCACCTTTGTTTTAACTGCCACGATTTTTGCAACTTTTGTTGGTGGCAAGTCCATTTTAGGGAAAGCAGAGCAAATTTATTCCTTTGGGATAGCTTACCTAATTGCTGGCTTAGGCTATGTTGTGGCCCACTTGATTATCGGTTATGTCATTGGGCCTCGGATGGACAACTTTCAAGACCAAATTTCACCCGGAGAGATCCTGGAATCGCATTATGGAAAATGGGGTCGAGTTGTAGCAGGTTTGTTGGGGTTTGTTTATTCCGCCTCTAAGATTGCAGTCGAGATCGGCGCAATAGGCTATGTATTCCAAACCTTTATCAATATAGACTATTTTTATGGGGTAATGCTCGGGTTTGGTATAGTGGTGATTTACTCTGCTTTTGGTGGAGTTCGATCGGTCACCTTTACGGATGTCTTCCAATTTCTAATTATAATTGGGGTGTTGCCGGTTGTAGCGATCGAAGGCTTGAGGCATATTCATGGGGTGAATGGCCTTTTTTCACAAATCCATCAAATCCATCCGACACACCTACAGCCGTGGACGGATCCCGTTTTGGTAAAAAAATACTTACCGCTTTTGTTCGTTTTTGCGATACCTTCTCTGAGTCCTGCAAATATTCAACGCTTATTGATGGCTAAAAAAGGTAATCAAGCCAAAAGGTCTTTCGTTTTTGCGTCATGGATGGAGTGCGGTTTTGATTTAATTGTAGGGTTAATGGCCTTAACGGTCCTTGTGTTAAGCCCACACATGAATGCAAATTTAACTGTAACCACATTGATTCAAAACTATACGCCTCATGTTTTGAAGGGTTTGGCTGTTGCGGGGCTTATTGCTGCGGTTATGTCTACGGCCGATTCTCACTTAAATAGTGGCAGTGTGACGTTGGTCCACGACACAATAAAGCCCTTTTTTGGAGATAAGCTGTCTGATAAGATGGAGCTTTTTATTACGCGTATCGGCACGTTTATTCTCGGTATTTCCGGTGCGATTATAGCGACGAAGTTTAGTAATCTTGTTGAGCTGATCCTTTCCATGAAGAAGTTTTGGATGCCTGTTATAGTGCCTATTTTGCTGGGAACTCTATTGGGTTTCAAAACAACCAAGGCTCGCTTTTGGTGGGCGATTATCGCTGGTTTAATTGCTGTTTTGTCGTGGGAAAGGTGGATTACGCCAAAGTACCATTACGAACCTCTCCTGCCCTCGACATTAGTCAATATGTTGGTGTTTTTTGGACCGGGGTTACTCTTGAAGGGTTTAATGTTCCCTTTTGTTTTTTCCTGTAAGAAAATACTTCTAATCACCACAAGTAGCCTGAGTTCTCTCTTTAGAGAAGAGCAAATCAAGAATTGGGGGCAGACCATTGTCTATCGGATGGACCACTTGCGGCCAATTATGCCCAAGTTGTACGATTATTTCAATCAGCTAGAAAAATCACAAGGAAGCATAGGCCCTTGGTTTGGTGTTTTTATGTTTTTATACACCATCATCCCCTCGCTGTTCTTTTGGCATGAACCCGCTCATTATGGGGTTTGGTCGTACCTTCGAATGATCGGAGCCATGGCCTGTGTCGGTGTCTTCATGAAGGAGCGTTGGAAGCCTTCGTCGCTCAAATATTGGGGAATTATCTATTATAGTGTTGCAATTTTGGTGCTTCCCTTCACCGCTATTTTCCTTGTTTACGACTCAGGGGGTCAGTTCTATTCGCTTGGAAATGCTTTTATCTCGTTTATGCTACTCATCTTTCTGGTGGACTGGGCGAACTATCTTCTCTTGGGAGCTATAGGTAGCGCCTTAGGTTGGGGGGTTAGCCAGCTTGCTGAGTATTACGATCCCGCTATCATTAGTACCCAAACTCCAGAACAATGGACGATTTTCCATCTTTATTTAGGGGTTTGCATTGCCGCAAGTCTGTTCTTTTCTCGGGGTAAGCAGATAAAACAAAAAAATCTTCTTGAATCCGCAGAATCGATGGCCGGCTTGATTGCTCATGAGTTAAGAGGGCCGATTTCCACTACCATGGCTCATGTGGAGCTTTTTGAATTTGCTCTAACTCAATGTGAAAAAGATAACGGATACCTTTCTCCTCAAACAATCAAGGCACTGCGGAAACAACTCGAATATCATAAACACCGAGGTGAGTATTCAAACCAGCTGGTTGACAACATATTACACAACGTCAGAGGCGAACGTGATAAACTCAATGTGTTCCCTGTGCTGCTATCAGTTAGTGATTGTGTCCACGAAGCCGTAGCAACCTTCGCCTATGAGCATGAAGAGCATAGAGCCCTTGTAAAAGTTAATTTAGATGAAGATATTCACTTCTATGGAACAAAGGTATTAGTGATCCATGCTCTCTATAATCTGCTGAAAAATGCATTCAAAGCCATTCGTTTGGCCCAAAAGGGAGATATTACCATTTCCACAATGAGACAATTTGGGCGTCCGTGTCTCATCATAACGGATACCGCTTTAGGTATTCCTCAGGATAAGCAAATGAGCGTCTTAGAGAGGTTTGAAAGCTATTGGGCCGGTGGGATAGGATTAGGTTTGGCCTTTTGCCGCGATGTGATGAAGTCTATGGGAGGTAGCATCGATATCGATTCCCAAGAAGGTAAATATACCTCAATTATCCTGCGCTTTGTTCCTGCTAGCGAAAAAAATGTTCCCAAACGTGCTCCAATCGTGCGTCAGTGGCCCAAACGCCTAGTAATCGTCGAATCCGATTTCAACGCAATGACAAAACTCAAAGAATGGGTCGAGGAAAACGTCGATTACGTTTCCTTAGATATCTATATGGACCCCTTTCATGCCGTGCGAGAATTGAATAAAATCTACTACAAAGGCCACCCCGGAGCACAAATCGCAGGCATTATTGCAGATCCAGGAAGGCACGGAATGGGTTTCTTCGAAGCCATTCAAGACCGAGAAATCAAACGCATTTGGTATGGAGTACATCCTCCCAAAGAAAAAGATAACGCCTACGTCCACGTCTTTATCGACAAAAATAATCCAACTGCCTGTGACGAGCTTCTCGAAGAAGTCGATTGGCCCATTGAACCTACCCAAATTACCGTAGCTAGACGCTACAACACTGCTTGGATTCGCCCAGAATATAACGACAAAAACCCAAAAGGCGTTTTGAGGTAAAAAAGAAAAGTTGGGAACCTAAAATTTCGGGGAAACTGCTTTTTGTTTCCCAAAAGCGTTTCCCCGAACCCCATCCGAAAAGGAGATTATGCGCGTAACTGATTTTTGTAAAATTGGTTACGCGCAAATAGAAATTATTTTTTCTTTGAAAAGCCGTTTTTCTGAGGAAATAGGATTTTTAGGGGTATTCAGGTTTTCGCACCTTGTCACTTCTGTTTTGCAATATGCTATGCACCTCGCTTCCGCTCCTTTTATTGCCTTCAAAAAAAGTGCGAGAGTAGATTGGTAAATGGAAGAAGTTGTTAATCGTCAAAATAATAAATGTACACAGTCGATCTTTCTTATCCTGGATTCGCGTTAAAAAATAAATTTTTTTTGTGAAAGTATTGACAAAGTAATAAATTTCTCAAGCCTAGTGAGACGTTGCGGATAAACGCCAGTTGCTCAGTAGCTCAGCGGTAGAGCAGGTGACTGTTAATCACTTGGTCGCAGGTTCGATCCCTGCCTGAGCAGCCAGTTTTTTGGTTGTTAAGAAAGGCGTTTTTGTATCAGATGGGCATACTTGTACTTTTACTGTCCACTTCGAGGGTATGGCGGTTTACACATTTTTCCGATTAAAATCTGTAAGATAGACGCCTCTAAAACTCCCTTTCCTTGTAAAAACAATAAAGGATAGGTTTTGCTTTTGCAACTAACTCCTTTCCCCAAAGCTTCTTACCTAAAAAAGTTTTTAGGTAGGGCTTCCCTTTTCTTTTTGCTTGAGATTTTTTTGGGAGAAAGCATGATGTAACAGGCTTTTTATGACTTCAGCGAAGGGACATAGTTATTTGCTTATTGTAAAGAAATTGTTGCTTATTTTCTTTGTTGCTTATGTTTCTGGGTGTATTGGAAAGAAAGTTGATGAGCCTTTACGCATTGCAATTAATCCATGGCCTGGATATGAATTATTGTTTTTGGCTCAGGAAAAAGGTTTTTTTCGCGAGCAGGGTTTAAATGTTCAATTAGTGGAATATGGATCCTTGGGAGATGTTCAACGATCCTTCGAATGGGGGCAGGTCAATGGCTTCGCATGTAGTTTGATGGATGTCTTGCTAGCTAAAAAGCAGACGAATCGTAATCCTAAGATAGTCTTGATTACAAGCTTTCCAACAAAGGAGTCAGATGTATTGTTGGCTCATTGCGATGTTAACTCTATTACTGAACTCAAGGGGAAGCGCATTGGGTTGGAGTACAGTTCGTTGGGTATTTATGTTCTCATACGCGCATTGGAGTATTCAAAAATGACCCTTGAGGACGTGAAAGTGGTTCCTTGCGATCCCACTTCTTTGGAGGATCTTATTGATAAGGGGCATGTAGATGCGGTCATTTGTTCTCCTCCTTACTCGGTAAAAATTCGAGAAAACAAACATTTTCATTCCTTGTTCTCAAACCAGGATATTCCAGGGGAGGTTTTGGATGTCATTGCCTTTGAAGAGAAAGTCATCCATACGAGACCTAATGATATTGTAAAATTTTTAAAAGTATGGGAAAGATCTGTTCTTTATTTTCAGCAGCATACAGAAGAAGCCTATGAGTTAATGGCAAGAAGAGAAAACATTTCATTAAAAGATTTTGAAGGCCTCATGGCAAATGTAACCTTGCTATCTTTGCAACAACAAGTACGTCTATTCCGCCCTACAGAGGGAATGAAAAAGATGGTGCATCGTATACAAAAACATAGCATGCGAGCAGGATTGATAGGAAAGACATTTTTGACAGAGAACGACTTATTTGCTCCTGAATTGTTGGAGAGCGCTATCGCAGAAACCGATGAACCCGCAGAACCTGTATCGCAACCTTAGTCTAAACCATAAGATTTTGATACCATTGGTCCTTGCGGCAATGGTATTTTCTGCCATGGTTGGCATTTGGAATTACAATACCTTTAACTTAAATCTAAAAAACCAAATCTTAGCACGCTCGCAGAACATTGCCCATTCCGTTGGGTTTGCGACGCAAATTGTCCACCATTCTTACGAATTGCAGAGAATGGTTTACGCTCTTGCAGGAGAATCAGATGTCGATCTTATCATTGTAGTATCCGGAAATCCCTTAAAAGTTATAGCTTGCAATAAAAATCACTACGTTGGGATGCTGGTCAAGGACTTGCCTTGTTCCAATGTGGTACCTTCTCTCACGAAGATTTTTTCCCAAACAGACGAAACCATTGCTACCTTAGAAAGCGAAAAGGACGTTTTTAATTACTTTTTAAGCTTTTATCTCCCAGATAGGCCAGGTTTTAGTGACGTAGAGACGCGCCGAGCAGCTGCAGTTGTTCAGTTAGATGTGGCGCCCATTGAAAGGTTGTTAATAAACCAAGGAATTAGTACAACTATCTTCATTACAGTCTTTTTTACAGCTTTCGTATTTTTAGGCTATTTCCTCTTGCAGTACTGCATAATCCTACCCATCGAAGCCATTCAGCAAAAATTAAGAGATAGAAGGGAAGGGGATCCACAGGCATGGGCTCCCGTGCGCAGTAATGACGAAATTGGAATTTTAGCCGTTACCTTAAATGCAATGGTTAGGGCTCAAGAGGAAAGTGAGGATTTGTTCGGAAAACTTTCTGATTTAGCCCCCGTATTGCTTTGGATGTCAGATAAAAATAACCGCATATTCTATTTCAGCAAAAAGTGGCTTCAATTTACAGGAAAAACCCTCCACCAAGAACTAGGCAGCGGTTGGTTAAATGATTTGCATTCTGACGCGGTTAAAAAGTACCGCGAAGTTTTTGAAAAAGCCAGTCTGGAAAAGAGAGCTTTCACTCTTGAGCACCGCTTGCGTAGGTATGACGGAGAGTATCGGTGGATGTTAACACAAGCAATCCCTCGGTTTTTTTCAGATAATTCATTTGAAGGTTATATTGGGTGCGCGGTCGATATCACCGAAAGAAAAGAGAGTGAAAAGAAACTTCAGCAATATGCAGACGATTTAGCAGAAGCACGCGACCATGCTGTAAAATTGGCAAATTCGAAATCAGATTTCCTGGCTACCATGAGCCATGAAATCCGTACTCCTATGAATGCCCTATTGGGATTTTTGTATCTGTTGCAGGATACTCCCTTGGATAAGGAACAACAGAGCTACTTGGCTAGTATAAGTTCCAGTGCTAACTTGCTATTGGAATTAATAAACCAAATACTAGATTTTTCAAAAATAGAAGCAGGACGTCTAACTTTAGAAGAGATTCCCTTTAACCTGCACCAATGTATTCGTGAAATAGCAGATCTGTTCCATCCCATATTAGCGAAAAAATCGATAGATTTTCCTGTCGAGATAGGTTCCTCTGTTTCAGAGATGGTGATAGGTGATGCTATGCGTTTACGTCAGGTCCTTATCAATTTAATCGGTAATGCAATCAAATTCACCTCTTGTGGTTTTGTTAAGTTAGCTTTGAATGCGGAAGCTGTAAATTCAGACGCAGTACAGTTGATTTTCTCTGTACAAGATACAGGTATTGGCATTGACGAAGCAGATCAAAAACGAATTTTTGAGCCATTTACCCAAGCAGATAGTTCGACTACTCGCAAGTTTGGAGGAACGGGATTAGGCCTTGCCATCTCAAGTACCTTAATCCGTATGATGGGAGGAGAGCTCTCCCTTGTAAGTAACAAGAATGAAGGCTCTACCTTCTCTTTTTCAATTGAGGCAAAAATTCCACAAACTGGCGAACCTAGCAAAGGTTTTATACAAACGATGGATAAATCACGCTTCACTTCTCTGAAGAATAAACAGATTGTTTGTGCTGAAGACAATGAGGATAATAGGATTGTCCTTGAGAAGATACTCCAGCGCTATGGGATTTCTCTGATAAGCATGGAGAATGGCCGGCTCTTGTTGGAATATCTAAAAGACCATACTCCGGACCTGATTTTGATGGACATCCAAATGCCCGAACTCGACGGATACAATACAACGCAACGAATTCGAAAAGGGGAAGTTGGTGCCGAAAATAAGAATATACCCATCATTGCTTTCACAGCTTATGCCACTCCAGATGATCGAAGAAAGAGCCTCGATGCAGGAGTAAATAGCTTTATTACAAAACCGATTAACCCAAGAGAGTTGCTAACAGAAATAGAAAAGTTTTTAAAGAAACGAACCCTAAGTTAAGAAACGAGATACGGGAATTTGGGAAAACTCTGAAAAAAGAGCTTTAGGCTCCCGAAAAGCAGTTTTCACCGATAAAATGGCTTGATTGTGTGAAAGGAAGGGGCTAAACTCCCTTCCATGCTGCAAGGAAAGAACATTTTAGTTACTGGGGGAACGGGGTCATTTGGGAAACAATTTTGCGAACATGCAATTAAGCAATTAAACCCCCAGCGATTGATCGTTTATTCTCGAGACGAATTCAAGCAGGCTGAAATGATGCAAGAACCGCGGTTTCAGCATCCTTGCATGCGATTCTTTCTGGGGGATGTTAGAGATCCTGCACGGCTTACACGGGCCATGGCGGATGTGGATGTCGTCGTCCATGCGGCCGCATTAAAGCAGGTCCCTGCTGCTGAATATAATCCTCACGAGTTCATTAAGACCAATATTAATGGTGCCATGAACGTGGTGGAATCTGCTTTATCTGCTGGCGTACAACGTGTGATTGCCCTGAGCACAGATAAGGCTGTCAACCCCATTAACTTGTATGGGGCAACCAAGCTGTGTTCAGACAAAGTCTTTATCTCAGCCAATAGTTATAGTGGAAAAAAGAAAACCCGATTCTCTGTTGTTCGCTATGGAAATGTAGTGGGTAGCCGAGGAAGTGTCATTCCTCTTTTCATCAAACAAAGGAAAACGGGCCGCCTTACCATCACCGATCCTCGAATGACACGCTTCTTCCTGACCATTGAAGATGGCGCTAGTTTTGTCGTCAAGTGCCTTGACTTAATGGTCGGAGGAGAGTTGTTTGTGCCAAAAATACCCAGTTGCAAAATTATCGACCTGGCTCAAGCAATCGCCCCTGACTGCGAACACAAAATAACAGGGATCAGGCCAGGTGAAAAGTTGCATGAAATATTGATCCCTTCTGACGAATCGCAAAATGCGCTTGATTTTGGCGATCGATATATCATCCTGCCCTTCATGCGCTACTGGGAAGGCAACCTTTGCACTATTGGAGCAAAATCCGTCTCTGATGGGTTCTCCTATGCCAGCGACACCAACCCTATCTGGCTCTCCGATAAAGAACTAAAAGCTATGTGCCGGAAAATTGAACAAGAAATTACCCATCGCGAACAATTCAGTCATTAGAGGGTAGGTAAGGAGTGCGAAAACCTTTCTTTTCACAAGAAAAGAAAGGTTTTCGCGCTTTCCAAAGAAAAGCGGTAATGCGCGAATAAAAGTCTACGCTTTTTTATTCGCGCAAAGGGATTGTTTTTTGTAACGACTTTTATGAAACTTGCTATATGCGGTATTCGCTTTTATTCGGAAAGGTCCGGAACCTTTTTTCTTG